>JAHIGH010000003.1 GCA_018900295.1 Patescibacteria group bacterium
CCATTAAAACACCCATAGGAATTTGAATATATAAATCGCCCCAATCATAAACTCTTGGACGGAATTGAATGAAAAATGGCAAAGAGGAGACTGTTAAAAATATTGATGGTAATATCAATGCCACAAAAAAACTCATCGCAAACTGTTTCCATAGCTTCATACTTTAAAGTATAGTATGGGATAATAAAAATGTCTATCGCAAGAGATGCTTTTGTTAAGATCGGTGAGTATAAATATATCGTAAAATCTAATGCCGAAGACATTAATAAATTGACTGACTATTTAGCTGGTTTATTTTTCAAACTGCTTTACCGCCTCGCGGTATTTGCAGAAGTCGCAGTCTTGGCCGGACAAGGGGAGATTATCGGATTGCAGGCATTTGATAGCATCTAAAATCGTTTGTTCGACCCAGTCGCTGTTTCCTATGTATAGAAGTATTTTTATATCGAATTCAAGTTTGGCATCAAAAGCTTCTTTGTCCGCGTCGCCATTACAATAAACAAAATATCCGGTGGGGGAAACTTTGTAACCATTTTGCCTGAAAAGCCATTGATAAATCTCCATCTGTCTTTTGTATCCGATCTGCCAGTCCGCGTCCAGGGTAACTTCCGTTTCTTTCGAAGTCGCTTTATAATCAACAATTATAAATTCCTCTTGTGGATTGATCCAAACGTCATCAATGCCTCCGGTCACGACTACATTACTTCCGTGAATTTGTACGGTAATGCCCCGTCTCATCGAATCCCGCCATTCGTCAATTTTTTCATGGGTAAGCGGTATCGCGTCAATACCATAACGCGCCATAAGCGGATGCTTCGTCCCCTTCGCTCGGTGGATATCAAATTCTTTTTTGAGTAATTTATCAACTGCCGAATTGAGAGAGAAAGGATATCCGGGCGGTTGAGCAACTCCTAATTTTCTATCAAGATAAAAACAGCGGGGACAATTCAAAAAAAGATCAATCTTCGACCGACTAAGGCGGAATAGCTCTGCTGAGTTTGAATCGTACAGGTTTCGTTTGCGATTTGGGTTGTAATATTGAGACATGCTGTCGAAGTCATTATATCACGCTCGCAATCTCTCTTATTTGCAAAGTCGTTTCACTTCCGAGGTGGAAAGTTTTTGACTATTTCTTGCTCTCCTTAAAAAGATCAATATACTTCTTATATTCATACGATTGTCCATATTTCTGATCCTGGTTTCTGGGGGTCAAAATATCCATTGTTATAAACCGGTCAATTACCCGCTGTGCCCCGGCGCGGGTATAGCTAGTCCACTTTATAACAGTAGAAACATTAACAATAGGCTGAGCGTATAGCTTGGGCAAGATTATAGCCGCGCTTTCGGAAGCACGAGTTCCAAGTCTTTGAACTTTCTGCATGTCTTGTTCGCGTAATATAGTAATTTTCCCTACGATGTCTATTGCTTCATTTGCAATTTCAATAACTCCATCCAGAAAAAAATCAATCCATTCCGATACTTTTCCATTGTGATATCCAAATAATCTTTCATAATAAAGTTCCTGGTATTTTTTAAAATATGATGATAAAAATAAAACAGGTTTTTCAATAAAACCCTCCTTCCACAAATAAAACGTAATAATCATTCTTCCGGTTCGTCCGTTTCCATCAAGAAATGGATGAATTGTTTCAAATTGCGCATGGATTAATGCCGCTTTAATCAAAGTTAGGTTTGCGTCGTCTTTATGTATAAATTTTTCAAGTTCATCAAGGGCTTTATGCATCTCTTCAACCGGAGGAGGTACAAATCTAGCATTGTCCGGCCTTGTTCCGCCGATCCAATTTTGGCTTTTACGGAATTCTCCCGGATCAAAAAAATGAGTTGCCCGGGCTTTATCCATAAGTCTTTTATGGAGCTCCCTGATAAATCGAAGAGAGACGGGAAAATTATCCTGTGTTACCCGGGACATACCATAATTTAGCGCCTTTATATAATGCAAAATATCATCAACGTCTTCTGGTATATTGGTATTTAATTTTGCTTCAGCTTCAATTACATCAATCATTGTCGCCCTGGTGCCTTCTATTTGACTTGAAGATGCTGCGTCTTTTCGGAGATACATTAAAAGAAAAAAGTCAGCGTCCGGTAATAGCTTGGTGATGCCATCAAGTTTGCCAAGCAAGCGGGTTGCCTGATCATTCTTTTTTAGTATAGAGGAGTCAAGATCATATCCTTCCTTGGGGGGGAAGGTATCGGGGATAAATGCTTTAAAGCCGTCCTTTTGTTCTATTAGAGTTCCTACATGTATGTTTTTCATAGTTTGTATCTATATTCTGCAAGATGTATACAAAGTATACTAGTTTGTATCTATTTAGTCAATAGATGTATGCAAACCTTCTTTTTTTTAATTCGGCTGATTGGGCTTTAAATTACTCATCTTTAGATTGTGTAAATATTCTTTATAGAGATTTTCATAATATTCACTGCGCAATAATTTTTGGGTAATTAAAATTTGCAGGCTTTTATAGATACCGACAGGCATACTGCTGACATACTTATATCGTTTGTACTGTGGTTTATAATAGCGATGAAGCAAGTCTTCGGCATCCATTACCAGCCTGCCAAACCGTTGAAGAGATATTAACTGACGGATGGTTTTAACCTCATCCCCATGGTCTGTTTGTCTGTGGCGGGGACTAGGAAATTCACTCAAGCTCATAATAAGAATATCACTATTGTGAATTATTGATTGCCGGATCTTTCCTGAGGGATGTTGTATGCATTTTAATAGAAATTCTGCCCAGGTTTCAAAATATTTTTCACCGAATATCCAAAAAGCCCATTTCAGGCTGCTGACAAAATAAGCCTGATGATCGGTGTCCTGTATTTGATCAAAGTTCTTGATTTCATCCAGAAAAACTCCGAAAGCTTTTCTGCCTTCTTCGCGATGAGGGATGTAAAAGTTATGCCATGCGGATGATATGGCCTTCTGGCCTTTTTTGACTTCCTGCTTCTCACCGGTCTTTACAATAGTTATCAGTGCTTTAATATCCGGAGGATTCATAATATCTCGACATTTATTTCTTGTAACTGCTCACTGGACATCAAAATTGTCATTGCGAGGAGGCTAGAGCCGACGAAGCAATCTCTATCAACAACTAAATTACGGCACTCGTTAGCCTTAGATTACTCGCTTGTAATGACCCCCAGTGAGCAGTTACTATTTCTTCGCTTTTTTCAAAAGCTTTTTCACTTCGCGGTCAAAATCGGAAATATAATTTTTATCCTGCTCTTTACGATATTTTACATACTCTTCAAGCGCCAACGCCTCCGAGACTTCGTGACTAATTTTTCCGGCATCGCACAGTATTTGCCGCTCGTTAAATTTCAAAAATGCATCAAGTTTGGATACCCAATCCTTCATATACATAATTATCCCGCGCTTAGCCTGCATTTCCGCAAAATCAAGGTACATAGTCACGATCCGGTTTAGATGATCAAGCTCTTTTTCATTCAAATAATTTTTAGCGATAACAACATCGGATTCTCGAATACTACCCTTTGGAGAATTTTTCCAAACAGTCAGCCCCATATGCGCTTTAGCACTATCTACTCTTTCGTGTATTATTTCAGCGGCAGTTTTTCCGGTAATTGCGAAATGAAGTTTATTTTGCACGGTGGCAAAAAATTGTTTGGTTATATCGCTCTCAGGAGAATAATCAGCACTGCACTCCGCATAAATATCCGTGACTTTCTGATACATTCGCCTTTCACTTGAACGTATATTTCGTATTCGGGCAAGCTGTTCCTCAAAATAGTCTTTACCAAAAATGTTATTGGGGTTTTTAAGCCGCTCATCATCCATCGTGAACCCCTTGATGATATATTCCTTTAACCTTTCGGTCGCCCAAATGCGAAATTGTGTCGCTTTAGCGCTATTTACCCGATAACCAACAGAGAGAATCGCATCAAGGTTATAAAATTTTGTATTGTATATTTTGCCATCATCGGCAGTATGTTCCAAAATGGAACTAACTGAATTTTCGTTTAGTTCCCTACTTTCAAAGATATTTTTAAGGTGTTTTGTAATAGCCGGTCTTTGCACGCCGAATAAAAGTGCTATTTTTTCTTGAGTTAGCCAAATATTTTCATCACGCAAAAAAATTTCCACTTTCACCTTGCCGTTTGGAGTGGTGTAGAGTAAAAACTCCGTAAAACTATTGTTTGAGACAATTTGTTTATTCTTTTTTTTCATATGTTTACGAAAATAATGAAATACCTTCGCCCTCTTTTTGAACTGTAAAGAATTTCTTTACAGTTGAATCTTCTGATAACTCTCCCTCTTCCATTATATTTTTTATATGTTGGCCTATGTTTTGCTTTGTTGTTTGAAAAAGCTCCGCCAACGCGTTTTGAGTGAGCCTGAGAGGATTCGAACCTCTAACCGATTCCTTAAGAGGGAATTGCTCTACCATTGAGCTACAGGCCCTTTTTACTGCGCGAAACCATCAACTACGAACAGAGAACTATGAACAATCCTATTTTAACAAACTTTTCAAAATATTTCACGCTTGGTTTATATGACATACAGGGTTCTTGATTAAACTGAACAAAAGATATACTATTTTTATAGTCGCAATATATTTCAGTGCGAATTTATTTAATGAGTAACAATCATTTTTACAAAAATATATCATTTTTATGGCTGCCGGTATTTATGGGGATTATTCTTCTCATTGGATTTGCAACCTCAATAATTTCTTTACAGCAGACGAACAATATACAGGCAAAAGCCGAAAGTTCCACGGCATCAATTGATCAAAAGGACTGTGCTGTTCCCTCTGATCAACTGCAGATTTCCTCGCAGGAGCAGAAGATGCTTGATCAAATTAACGCGCATCGTACTCAATATGGGTTAAATAATCTGGTATGGTCGGATACTTTAATTAATGCATCAAAATGGATGAGTAGGGATATGCTAAAAAATCAATATCTTGGCCATACAGACTCATTGGGAAGAGATGTCAAGACAAGACTTTCTGACTGCGGGTATTCTACTTCAATTTCAATAGCAGAAAATTTAGACAGCGGAGTTAAGGATAGTACTATAATTTTTCAAACTTGGAAACATTCCCCCCCGCAAAACGCAAATTTATTGAGTGATAAATTCAAAGAAGCAGGCATTGCTCTCGCATCTGATCCGGCAAGTGATTCTTATTATTGGACATTAGATTTAGGAGGCGGTACTGTTACCATGACTCCAACTCCTAGTATTATAATTACGCCTACCCCCACTCAGGCACATTCTTCTCCCTCCCCGTTCCCCACAAATCGCCCTACGCCCACCTCAACTCCAGAGCCAACCTTTGACCCGACTCCTACAACTGTTCCCGGCTTTACACCCAATCCTCTGGATATGCAGTTTTTTGTGAGTGCGAAAGTAATCGGGATAGGAGAGGACGGGAATCGCAATCCAAAACATTTTACGCGTTATGTCACAGTGAGTATCTATGACATGGATAACAAACTGGTCAAAGAAGGAAATGGATATATAATTTATGATCGGGAAAATCTATTCCGGGGGATAGTTCATTTCGGACCGGTGGAAAATGGTATATATTATATTAAAATTCTAAGTCCTCGTATGCTGAAGGCGATAGTTGAACCTGCATTCCGGGCTTTAGACAGTAAGATTTTGAATATACTTCCCCGGGTTACACTTATACAAGGCGATATTAATGCTGATAACGTAATTGATATTGCCGACTACAATATATCGCTGGGTTGTTTTCAGGACAAAAAATGCGAAGATAAAAATCTTATTGATTTCAACGACGACGGCCTGACGGATATTATCGATTACAATATCCTTCTTCGCGACTATTGGGAATGGCAAGGAGATTAATTTGCTATTATGTTTCTCAAAATAAAACAAGAACACAGAACTTTTTTACGCGTGCTCATTACATATGGAATGCATATTTGGGTAATTATTTTTGTCTGTAATGTAGTTATTTTTTACTCCATTCGTTTTTTTATCAATGCCTCAACAACCCGTACCGCGGATGTTAACACGCCTGTAGAAATAACAGTAAGTCCGCCTGTAGCAACTGAAATTCCGACTCCGGTTCCTACCGCCGCCGGTCCTGTTATAAATTTAAGCTTTTCTCTGCCCGGAATTGGTACAAATGGGGGTAATTTAATGCCCTCGCATGTAGAAAGAGATGTTACTGTCCACCTCTATAATTCTGACGCTAATATATCCGATAAAGTTGTTAAACCTGCTTATACCATAAAAACTCAGGCTGTATATGACAGCGACCCGAATAGCTCAACTTACACTTATTTTGTTAATAAATATGTTGATTTGGGAGCGATTGCGAATGGAAATTATCAGATCAGTATTCAAACTCCTCAATCCCTACGGCAATTAATGAGATCATCAGATTCCCGTGACCCGGGTGGACAACTCTTTGACTTGTCAGATAAGCGTTTCACTATTTTACCTCCCCAAAAAATGATAACAGGAGATGTTTATCCATTACCAAATGGCGATAATATTATGGATATAAATGATTATAATTTATTAGTAAATTGTTACAACATTCAAATAAATTCCTCGAAATGCGCCAATGCTGCGCCGGCGGATCTTGATGATAACGGTGTGTCGGACGGGATAGATTATAATATTATGCTCTCGAATTTTCGAACACTCCTGTCATTAGGTTATTCTGTGCCGACTATTCCTGTACCTCCATCAGATATTCCTATAAAGATAAGTCCGTCTACAACCCCAACAGTACCTAAAATCAGTCAGGCTCCGATAAAACCCCCATGGAATGGTGCTTTTGGTACAATTTTTATTTTTATCCTCATTGTTATTACCATGGGAAGTATTGCTTTCGCTGTCTTTAAATTTCATTTGCTTAATATATTTTTACACAAAAAAAGCGAAACGGAAAAAACCATACAGTCTCCTGCCGCCGAAGAGTCAGTAGATAAAACTAACAGCTCAGAGATAATAGAAAAAACCTATTATCTAAAGAAAGTAAGTGTTGATACGCAAAAAAATGGCGTATGGGTAACCTTGGCTGACGATGCAGGAATAACCACGGGGTTTTATCCAAAAACTGACATCAGTGACGGTTTTGTCAAAATAAAAGGCACTCTGAGGAATGATCAGGAATACAAGCAATACATTTATATTACAGAACTTGAAACAGAGGATTAAGTATAAATTGCTAAATTAAATGATTTTCGGTGCAAGTCGCTTAGTCCGTATTTTTTAATCGCCTCCCTGTGCTTTTTTGTTCCGTATCCTTTGTTTTGGTACAAATAATATTGCGGGTATTTATCGTGCAATTTTTGCATAAGTTCATCTCTATATACCTTTGCGATAATTGAGGCAGCGGCTATTGATATACTTTTACGGTCACCATTGACTATCGGTTTTTGATTTTTTTTGTCTATATTATCTATATAAAATGCGTCAATAAAAATATATTCAGGTTTTACGGATAGTGTTATAACCGATTTATGAAAAGCTTTTTGTGTTGCCCTTCCGATACCTTCTTCGTTGATTGTTTCAATTGGGACTTCAGCGATTGAATAAGAAACGCAATATTTTTTAATTATTACAGCTAATTTCTCACGTTTTTTAGCGCTCAATAATTTTGAGTCATTTATTTCATCCGTTGCGTTAAAATTAATTGGCAAAATAACAGCGGCTGCGACCACCGGCCCTGCAAAACAACCACGACCGACTTCATCCACGCCCGCAATGTGTCTTATGCCTTGTTGCCATAGGATTTTCTCCTCGTCAAAAGTAGGTTTACTCATGAAATAAAATCAAAGATCAAAAATCAAATATCAAAAACAAACTAAAAATTAAAAAATACTCTTTAATCTTTGATATTTGCACTTTGATCTATTATTTACTCCAGCAATTCCTGCTGTTCCTTTTCCTCCAATTGCAGGCCTGAGTCAAGACTTGGAATTGACGGTAGAGACGGCCCGAGTATTCCCTGAAGCTCCCCGAACATTGTGGCGACGCTCCCCATAAGCCGCTTAATTTGCATCTCCCTTTTCTTCCAAAGCCGTACAGTAGAACGCTGTTCTGTTTCCAAATCATTTTTGAGCGATATAATACTTTCAACCTGCGTTTCAAATCGGTTTCGGAATGAATCTTTTGTCAAATACACA
>JAHIGH010000205.1 GCA_018900295.1 Patescibacteria group bacterium
CGGTAAGCCAAACCCGCCTTAAATAACTGAATAAATAACCACTGTGTCCATCTATAATAATACGGATCATATGTCTCAACTTTGTGCCTCCAGTCAAAACCATTCCCTATAGAATGAAGTTGCCGGTAAAAGTTTTCTTCTGTCCTCTTTGCGTGATCCATCGGATGTGTTCCGGTCTTAATTGCGTGATTTTCCGAATGAATTCCAAACCCGTCAAGCCCTATAGGCTCAAAGACGTCATTTCCCTGCATCCTTTGAAACCTGCCATAAATATCTACTCCGCTGAAAGCAAAAACACTCCCTACATGCAGCCCCTCAGCCGAAGGATAAGGGAACATCATCAAATTATAAAAAGGCCTTTTAGCACTCTCCAAGTCCGAATGATAGACACCATCCTCCTCCCACTTAGACTGCCATTTCGGCTCAATCATTGATGGTTGATAAATATTACCCCCTTCAATATCACTCCTGTTTTCAAGCTCCTTCTTATTAGAACCTGACTTAGCCTTGTTCACGCTCATGTTTCAAAGTATATCATATACCCCTCCGCTTTTAAAATACAAAGCGTAGTGGTATAGAATAAAGCAAAAAAGAATAAAATGCTTTATACTTAATCTATGTCTTACATCTTATATCTTACATCTTACATCTTACTAATCATCTGCTTATTTCCTCGCCTGGCATATGCGGATATCTCAACAAATGATAACTGGACTATTGAAGTCAATGATGTGAATATAACCCGGGATATTCCTATCAGCGATAAAAAAAAACAACCTGCCAATCAATCCTATTCATTACAACCCTCAATCTTTTTATCCATTAATATCTCCAATTCTATTATTGATTACGGACCATTATCGCCAACCAACCAAATCTATAGAACATCAAGCCTAAATATATCAAGTAACAATAAAAAAGGGTTCATAGTAATAGCATACGAGAACCACCCGCTAAATACTACCGAATCAAATTCATTTATTCCTGATTCTACATGTGACAATGGCTCATGTTCTGAAGTAACAAGCGCTATATGGACAAACACGCTTACCTACGGATTTGGATATCGTTGTGATAATGTTAATTACAACAACTGTCCCATAGATTTCAAGCAAAGTGATTACTACAAACAATTTTCTGATAACTCAAAAAACGAGGCAGGACAGATAGTAATGTCAGACAATCTACCGCTATCAAACCACGAAATCCAAATAACTTACAAAGTAAATATCTCCAAAACCCAACCAAACGACAATTACAGCAATGAAATTACCTATATTGCAATACCAAAATACTAACTCATGTTACGCAGTGTAGGTTCTGGCTTGTCCAGAATCGGATTCCGGATGCGCCCTTTTGGGCTTACCAGAAACACATTTGCGTAAGGTGAGATACTAATATGCAAGATCAAAAATTAAAAATCATTTCTCAATTTATGAGCTTTGCACTTTGCACTATCGTTTTGAGCTTTGCACTTTGCACTTTGCACTTTAACAAAGTTTATGCTGACGGCATCTCCATCTCTGCCTCCCCTTCCCTCATCAAAATCAACGCAATCACTCCATCTGATACTAAATCGCCAATAACAATTGAGAACCGGGGAAATAATGCTATAAATATTCAAATACTCTTCAAACCATTTCATTCTTCCAAAAAAGAAAACGGTGAAATAGTATACCTCAATAATAACGAAATTCCTGATATATATAAGAAAATCTTCAATCAAATTCACGTCACTGACAACGGAATCATCACAACTAATTTTGAATTGGGACCCCGGCAGAAAAAAAATCTTGAACTTCAACTTATTATTCCCAAAAATGAACCGGATTCAGACTACTATTTTTCCGTTATATTTTTAGCTCGTCGCAACGAGCTAACTCCTCGTAGTTCGCCTGAGGCGAACGAAGGGGAGCCATCCACACAGACTGATGAAGCAAACTCTTTCCCCGACGACGAGAATGCTCAAGATCAAAATTTCTCCGTCATTAACGCTGGCATAGCTATCAATGTCCTCCTCTCAATCGGTAACAAAAATAACCCTCAGGGCACAATCGAAGAATTCAGCGCACCTTCCTTTCTCAAATCAGGACCTGTTGAATTTACTGTCAGAATAAAAAACATCGGTTCGCGTAGCTTCGCTCCAAAAGCAATAATATTTATAAAAAACATATTCGGACAAATAGTCGGAAGAGTAGATATTGAATCTGACAATATACTTGCTGACAGCATACGCTCTCTCACTGATATCCAAACCGCTTCATCCCCATCCAAGCAAAAAATTTTCTGGAGAGAAAATTTTTTGCTTGGTCCCTACACTGCTACTCTTAATATAGCTATTTCTGACAAAGGACCGGTCTATAATCAATCTCTTATCTTCCTTGCCATTCCTATCCCGTTAATTATCGGTATTATCCTAAGTATACTTATGCTTCTAATCATTTTCCTCCGCGTTAGATATCATATAAAAAACGATAAATAGTAACAATTACTATATGATATAAATCAATTACTATTATAAGACAGTAAAAAATGAACCAAAGCTGCACTAGCCTTAGATGCCCAAAATAATACTTATTCACAAATAACTAAGATATTTATGTACTACTTACGCAGTTGTGCGAAAATCGTATTTATTACACGTACAATATTTATACTTTATCACGCTAATATTCCTGATAATCAGTATTATAAGTTTAATCTAATAACCGATTTATATATAGGTAATTACTACTATATATAAGTAATATGACAAAATTACTATTGAAGCTCCCACAAGCTAACGCTCGGGGAATCTCTCAATACGCCTCACCGGAGCTGAAATCCCTCCGACTTGTCCAGCGAAGCCTTGGCGAAGTTGGAAGCAGAAAATCTTCACACTCATTCCCGATCTTACGATCGGGGTTTTCTGCGAAGGGGGATAAAAACATCATCTATCCTCAAAATAACCCAAAACTTATAATAATATTATTATATGAATATTTAAATCTTATGAAAAATATTAAAAAATTCTATCAAAAAATTAACCAAAACTAAAAAACAATAATTACAAATATTACAAATATATCAAAGTAACAACAAATGACCATAAGTACTGCGATTAATTGTTAAATTAACCTAATAATAAAAATAAATAACCTGGCACTCTTCATTGCAAACTGATAAGACTGTAAAATAACATAAAATTCTATTTCCTCAACCTAAGAAAATAAAAAACCGTAACAACAAGATACACCTATAGATAAAAAATAAACAGGTTATTTATCAACCTATATTATTCAATATTAAATTCCACCAGCTAATATACGCACTCTAAAAATAATTTGCATGGGATACAAAAATAAATAATTACAAAATTAATCTTCAATAATGAAACCGGAAGGATATCTTCATCTAACTGAGCTCATAAAATCAATAAAATCACGCTTATAAGAAAAAACTATTGCTTTTCACAAAGAATATTTATTTTTCATAAAGAATAAGGCTAACATTTCGCATTAATTTCTTATTATAAAAACCATCTAAATACATCAATATATATCAATTATCACTCTTGACAGTAAAACCCAAAAAGATATAAGCTTTAATTGTATAGTATAAGAATAATAGTATAATCCGTATAATGTTGAGGCTATAAAAAATTATGACACTTCTGGAAAAATTTAAATACTACTTAAATACCGACAGGAACAAACCTTCGGAAGTTACAATCAAAAATTACCTCTCGGACGTAAGGAAATTCATTACATGGTTTGAAAACCAATCCCACGCCAACTTCCATCCTACAAAAATAACTTCCGAAACAATCAATGTATATAAAGCCTATCTGATCAAAAATGAAGCGCCCGCGAATTCGATAGAGCGTTACTTATCCTCATTAAGAAAATTCTTTAATTATCTAAAACAGGAAAACCTTATAAACAATATCCCCTTTAACCGGGAAATAAATATAAAGTATCTATCAAAAGACCCGTTAATGCTCGATCAATTCAAAATTTACTTACTGAGTAATAATATTTCCAAAACAACTATAAAAAACTACCTGATGGATATTAGACATTTTTTAAGCTGGCTGGACAAAGTACTATGCCCAATTCAAAACCAAAATATATTAAATGGTATCAACATATCACTCATTGACGAATATAAATATAGATTACTTAAAGAAACACATTTATCTCCCGTTTCCTTAAATCGCAAACTATCGTCTCTTCGTAAATACCTGAACTGGATTGGAAAAAAAGATATAGATATAAATAATATATCTTTAACAAATAATACAGGTCGCGACATAAAAAAAACAATTAATATTTTCAAAGAAATCAGAAGCAAAAATAACGAAAAATTACACGAAAATTCAAATAAAACAATTACTCCGTCCCCTTTCAAGTTAATAGATATAATTATTGCTATTCCTCTGGTAAAAACCCTGGAAGCAGTAACGCATCATCTTTGGAAAATAAAAGGAGCAAATGTATTCACGCCTGCACCACAGGAATATCAAAAAAGTCCTGCCAAACTCGCAAAGCTATTAACTATATTTAGCATATCAAAAAATATCAAAAATCATCATATACACAATACTCCAAAATCTATTTACGCGCCTTTGGAAATATCTACTAGATCCTTGCCAAAACATAAAAGGATATATTTTCATCTATTACATACTCGACCAAAATGGTATAATATATATCATTCATATCCTATAGTTCACTATTTTCACACTGCAATACTACTCATTCTTACAACCATAATAGGATCAACCCTTTTTAATAATTTTTATGAAAGCTCCAAACAAAATACTGTATTTGCCAATCCACCCTGGATACAACCCAAAATACTTACTTTTCAAGGAAAATTAAAAGACTCATACAATAATCCAATAATCACAGACACCCCATTAAGATTCGCTATATACAATAACCTGTCAGCTTCAGGAGCTGCACTGCTTTGGCAGGAAGTACAAACCATCAATCCTGATACTAATGGATCTTTTAAAACACAAATAGGTCAAAAAAACCCTATCTCTTCTTCTATCTTCTTCGATAATCCGGCTCTTTATCTCGGGATTACTGTTAAAAACGATAATGAACTACAACCAAGACAAGAAATCACAACTGTTTCCTACAGTAATAATTCCCAACAATTACAAGGCCTGATTCCCATAACCAAGAACAACGCGGGAACAAAAAACGTCATTCTTGCCTTGGATTCTGCTGGAAATCTAACCATAGGAGAAAAAGCCGCACCCACCTTTGAAGCTAGCGATGGACAATTTACTATCTCAGGCAAAACCTTATTACTGACTTCTGTAATAGGCTCTGATAGTAATGTTATAATTGCGCCTGACGGCAACGGTATAATTGATCTTCAAAAACCATTACAAAATACAACAAACAATAACAACATTGAGTCTGCTCAGGGAGCTGTTGAAATTGACGATTTATTAGCAATTCTTGCAACATCAAGCGGACAATCAGCCCTTACAATCAATCAAAACTCTACCGGTCCGCTTATTAGCGCTTCAACCAGCGGGATTGCCATGTTCACCCTGGAAAACAATGGAACAGGCATATTTACCGGAAATCTATTTATAAATGGAAATAGCCTGACATCCGCGAATACATCCTTTAACCTATTAAATACCGACACTATTAACCTGAATATCGGAAATACCGCCACCGCTATTTCCCTGGGAGCCGGTGTAGGAAACACAACAATTAATAATACTCTTATAACAAGCTCTGCCTATATTGACAATTTATATACAA
>JAHIGH010000206.1 GCA_018900295.1 Patescibacteria group bacterium
AGAACCCGTATCGCGCCAAGTCCTACAGGAGAAGATTTACACATCGGCAACCTTTATACGGCGCTGATTAATTGGACAGTCGCCAGAAAAAACAAAGGAAAATTCATCATCAGGATTGAAGATACGGATAGAGAGAGGTTCGTCAAAGGAGCGCAGGAGAAAATTCTCTCCTCGTTGAAGGCATTCCATCTCAACTACGACGAAGGCCCGGACATTGGCGGGCCATTTATGCCGTACAAACAGTCGGAGCGCCTTCCCCTTTACCAAAAATATATAGGCGAACTTATAAAAAAAGGGCAAGCTTATTATTGTTTTTGTACAAAAGAACGGTTGGATGCGATGCGAAAAGAACAAATTGCCAAAAAGCAACCGCCCAAATACGATAGACACTGTTTATTAAATATAAAAGACCCTCAGGAAAAAATTAAGAAAGACGAAAAATATGTTATACGCCTGAAAATACCTGACAAAAAAGAAGTAGTTTTCAATGATTTACTTCGCGGCAAAATTAAGATCAATACAAGCGAGATCGATGACCAGGTGCTGATAAAATCAGATGGATACCCCACCTATCATTTTGGTGTTGTAGTTGATGATCACCTGATGGAAATATCACACATCATCAGATCGGAAGAGTGGATTGTCTCAACCCCCAAGCATATCTTACTTTACGAAGCCTTCGGTTGGGAATTACCCGTTTTTGCCCATGTCCCGATCCTTCGAAACCCTGATCGCTCCAAATTATCTAAAAGAAAAAATCCGGTCTGGGTTTCCTGGTATTTAGAGGAGGGATTTCTTTCGCAAGCAGTTCTCAATTATTTGGCGCTTCTTGGCTGGAGTCATCCTCAGGAAAAAGAAATTTTTGATATTGCGGAATTCATCACCTGTTTCGAACTCAAAGACATGAATACTGTCGGTCCCATCTTTGACATTGTCAAACTTACATGGATGAATCAGCAGTATATCCAAATGCTGCCGGATTCAGATTTGAAAAAGGAAATTATCAGGTTTTATCCCAAATCAGGGGAATTGCCAGATGACGCTTTCGACAAATTAATTCCGCTCTTAAAAACTCGCATGTCAACATTGAAAGATTTTATTAAATTAACAGAATATTTTTTTCAAGCTCCTGATATAAAAATAAGAAATGATAAAGAAAAAATGGTTACAGAACAACTTTTTCAACTATTAAGAGAAACAACCCCTTGGAACAAAGACACTATTTTTGCTTCCTTTAAATCAATTTTGAATTCACAAAACATAAGGATGCCAATGCTATACTATATATGTACTGGCCTTGAAAAGGGATTGCCTTTACCGGAATCGCTTGAAATTCTGGGGAAAGAGAAAACCTTGAAACATTTGGAAAAAATTCAATCCATATGATGCTTGCGCGTGTTATCTCATTTATTTCCAATCCGATATTTATTTTCATTGCACTGCCTTTTTTCCTGGTTTATAAAACCACTCGGGATATAGCTGCTGCGTGGATTTGGACAATATACACGTTAGTTTTTTTATTTATTTTTGTATCATTTGTGTTGATTGGCGTAAGGGGAAAATTTTTCAGCGATATTGATGTATCAAATAGGCAGCAGCGCCCGATATTATATTTTGCAGGCTCGGTTCTATTAATATTATATCTAATTATTCTTAATATCCTTCACGGGCCATTGATTTTATTTATTACATCTTTTGGAATTATACTTGGTATATTGATAGCCAGCGTGATAAACATGAAGATAAAAGCAAGCGTACACGTAGCCGCAATTTCCGGTCTTATTACATCATTAAGCATCGTCTATCAGGGATATTATCTTTTATTATTACTTCTTATTCCGCTAATCGCCTGGTCAAGAGTAAAAATAAAAAGACATACTGTTCCGGAAGTAGTCATTGGCGGAATATTAGGAAGTTTGCTATCATTGATAATGTACTTTATAACTAAATTTTATATTTTTACCTGATATGATAAATTTTAAAAAACTGCTGAAGTCCTTTAGCTATGCGTTTTACGGCATAGATTACGCTTTGAATAGTGATCAGAATTTAACAATACATCTCCTGGCTGCGATAATTGTCATTGCTGCGGGTATAATCCTACAAGTTAAGCCCTACGAAATGGGACTTTTATGCCTAACAATCTTATTTGTTATAACAACAGAGATGATCAATACAGCTTTGGAAAAAACAGTTGATCTGGTAACCAAAGAGCATCGCATTGAAGCAAAAATCGCCAAAGATATCTCATCAGGAATGGTTCTTATAAGCGCTATTGGGGCGGTAATTATCGGACTTCTTATTTTTATTCCCTACTTGACTCGTTAGTACCTTTTTCGTGTATAATATACTTATAATGCGTAATTTGATAGAGTGTATCACTATTAAGATTTCGAAGACCTGTCTGGAAGTTAGCCCCGCTTAGCGGGGTTTTTCGATTTTTTGGAGAATTTATTATTAAACATAGTATGCCAAGCCGAAATACCTTCGGTGATTTAGTTGTTTTGGAGGAGCAATTAAAAGAAAAATGCGGAGTCATTGGAGTTTGGTGTGCGGAAAAGATTGCTTCGCTTTATATACGAAAAGGCTTATCTGCATTGCAGCATCGCGGTCAGGAAAGTGCCGGTATCAGCATTTACACCCCCGAAAACAAAATCCAAACATATAAAGGAATGGGACTTATTCCCAATGTGCTAACTACAGATGTTATCCATCAATTAGGAGAAAGTAAAGTTGCCATCGGACATAATAGATATTCAACAACAGGCAGTTCTACCGCCTGCAATGCCCAACCCATTACGCTTACAAAAGGAAAATTCCAAATAAGCATCGGACATAATGGTAATATACCTGAATATCAGCATCTTCTTGAACAATTGGAAGAAAAATCCAAGGAGGAGTGTTCCAGTGATACATATCTGGTTGCGCAGCTTTTATTACAGGAACGTCCGAAATATTCAGATTGGGATGAAACACTCAAGAACGTACTTCCACGAATTCGCGGAGCTTTTTGTTTTGTAATTTTAACTTCAGATGGTGCCATGTATGGAGCAAGGGACACATATGGGATTCGGCCTTTTTGTTTGGGAAAAGCCAGTAACGGTTGGATTATTGCCTCCGAATCTGTCGCGGTGGATTTAACCGGAGCGGAATTTTTACGCGACGTAAAGCCTGGCGAAGTAGTCAAAATCAATTTTGATGGAGAACTATCCTCATTCTTTTTTGGTGAGCCCAAGAGACCGCAAAATTGTATTTTTGAATACATTTATTTCTCCCGTCCGGACAGTTTCGAAAACGGTATCAGGGTGAGAAACGGACGCGAAGCATCGGGCAAGCTCCTTGCGAAGCGGATTCTGAAAAAGGGAATAAAAGCGGATGTCGTAATTCCTGTTTTTGATTCAGGGTATCCGGCAGCCAAAGGTGTTGCGGTTGAGCTTGGCTTGCCGCTGATAGACGCGATTACAGTCAGCCATTATATCGGCCGGACATTTATTCAGCCCGGGCAGGAGAATAGAATGGCTGCTGTAAACGGCAAGCACAATATTGTTCCCGACGAAATATTTAATAAGCGGGTTATTGTGGTTGATGATTCGGCTGTACGATTGACAACCAGTAAGAGATTATGCCTGGGATTAAAGGATGCCGGAGCCGAAGAGGTGTATATGGTTTTTGCCAGTCCTCCGGTTGTAAATCATTGCGATTTAGGCATTGACATGAAAAGTAAAAAAGAGCTGCCGGCCTCAAATTGGGCTAGTGAACACTTGGAGGTAATAGAAAAAAACGTTGCGGAGCTTATGAGCGCAAATGGTGTAGTATACCTGCCGATTGAAGATATTGCCATGGCCATGGAGCGCACAAAAGAGGATTTCTATCATTATCCTTTTGGAGGACCGCATCCTATACGCGGACAGCAGTATGAATTTCCCAAGATGAAAAAAAAGATAACTTCTCAGGCAAAAATCGCAGTACTAATATCCGGTTCGGGAACAAATCTGCAGGAAATTATAGATCGCGTGGATAATGGCGATATTGAAGCAAAAATCGTTTTGGTGATAGCAAATAATGAGAGAGCATATGGACTCGAAAGGGCCAGGAAACATAATATTCCGACATCAGTTCTTCCCTACGAAGGCAAGGTAAATGATCAGGAAAAAAGAAAAGAATATGACAGGTTACTGCTGGATCTTATTAAAAAAATAGATGTTGATATTATTGTTTTAGCAGGATGGATTTTTGTTTTGGGTGACGAATTTCTAAGTAAAGTTTCGCAAAAAGAAATTCCTGTCCTAAATCTCCATCCGGCGCTTTTAACAACCAATTTGAAAGACACAATCGCATCGTCGCGTGGAATTATTCCGGTTATGCGCGGTCAGCAAGCGATAAAAGATGCCTTTGGCCGGCGTTTGCTTGTATCCGGAGTCACAGTCCATCAAATACTTCCAAAAAATAATTTTGATATAGGTCCTGTAATTTTAAAGGAAGAAGTAAGGATAAGGAGTAATGATACCTTAGAAACATTTGAGAAACGAATTCATGAAGCGGAACATCGTATATTGCCAACAGCGATCAAACGGTTAATTCATGTGATGAAAGCAGGAATTGACGTAAGTAAGGGAGATTTTTATTGGTAGAGGAGTAAATATGGCAAAGAAGTCAGTTCTTATAATCGGTAACCTCGCCCGTGAGCATGCCCTGGGCTGGAAGCTTAAACAATCTTCTAAAGTCGGAAAAATTTATTTTGCTCCTGGAAATGTGGGTACTGGTTTTATCGGCAAGAATACCGGTATTGATGCTCTTGATATTAAGTCATTAATACAATTTGCTAAAACCCATGATATTTATTTAACCGTTGCCGGCCCTGATAACGCACTCGCTGCGGGTGTGGTGGATGCATTCAAAAAAGAAAAAATGAAAATATTTGGGCCAACTAAAGACGCAGCGCAGATCGAATCCTCCAAAGTATTTTCTAAACAATTAATGAAGGAAGAAGGTATCCCAACAGCAACTTTTAAAAAATTTACCGATGCCTCAAAAGCCAAGAAATATGTGCTGAAACAAGGCCTGCCGATTGTAATTAAAGCAAGCGGTTTGGCGCTGGGTAAAGGCGTTGTCATCGCGAAAACAATGGATGAGGCAACAAACATAATTGATGATATTTTGGTTAAGAAGGTTTTTGGCAATGCGGGTGATGAAATAATCATAGAAGAATTTTTAGAAGGAAAGGAAATTTCCATTCATGCTTTTTGTGACGGAAAAACCGTATCGATGTTTCCTGTCGGCCGCGATCACAAAGCAATTTTTGAGGGTAATCGGGGACCTAATACCGGCGGTATGGGAACACTGGCGCCGGTGCCGGGTTTTGATACAGCTTTCCTGGAGGAGATAAAACGGACAATTGTACTCCCCGCTCTCAATGGCATGAAGAAAAAAGGTATTATATTTACCGGTTGTTTATATCCGGGATTAATTTTAACCAAACATGGACCAAAAGTACTTGAATTTAATTCCCGTTTTGGCGATCCGGAAATGGAATCTTATATGCGAATTTTGGAAACGGATATTTTTGATATTTTGGAGGCATGTGCTGATGGTACACTTTCTCAATTGGAAATCAAATGGAAAAAACAAACCGCTTGTTGTATTGTGCTGGCATCAGATGGATATCCGGGAGCATATAAGAAAGGAGAAATTATAAATGGGCTTGAAAAATATGACGGGAAAAATAATATTGTTGTTTTCCATTTTGGAACAAAGATTGAAAACGAAACTATAGTTACAAACGGAGGAAGAGTGCTTGGTATTACAGCGACCGGAAAAACCCTGGATGAAACCTTGGACAAAGCATATTCTGCGATTGGCCCTCACGGAATTCATTTCACCGGAATGCAATATAGAAAAGACATAGGAAGAGTTTGAAATTAAAAATTATTTTATGGTTCATAGAATAGAAGTATATTCAAAAGTATTTGATGCCAGAGCAGTGGCAGCAAAGAACAGATTATTGAAACTTGATTTGGTGGGCAGTGATTGCGATTTATGGATTTCTGATGTTTACACAATAGATAAAGATTTTTCACATGATTCACTTAAAAATATTGCCTCCATGCTTGCAAATCCTGTAACACAAAGTTTTGTCACTAAAACCCACCCTAGCCCTCCCTTATCAGGGAGGGAAACTAGGAATTCTCCCACTAATAAGGGGGAGTTAGAGGGGGTTTTTACTTACGCAATCGAAATAGGATTTCTTCCCGGCGTCACTGATAATATCGCCACAACAGCCAGAGAAAGTATTGAAGACCTGCTAAAGACAAAATTTATTAAAGAAGAAAACGTTTATTCCTCCAAACTTTTTTTCTTGAAAGGAAATAT
>JAHIGH010000207.1 GCA_018900295.1 Patescibacteria group bacterium
AAAAATAAAGTGATCTTAATAGAATGAAGTGATTGATCGCTCAAAAGTTGATAGATAATAAGTGTAATAATAAAAAGGAAAAAAACCAGGCGAATTGACCTAATATAGGCTCTTTTAAAATATAAATTTAATTTCGCGTATAGTTCCATAATTTTATATCTATAAAAAAATAAGTAATACTGTAATTATTGGAAATACAAAAAAGGATAGTGTAACTATCAATTCGAATAATAAGAGGCAAGCAAATAATAAGAGGTCTACAAAGATAATAGTGGTCTTCAGTGATATTCCCATGCCTATTGAAAATCCAACCAATCCTTGTCTATACTCATTTTTTAGAGGCTTAAAGTATGTCCTAATACAAAGAGGAAGCGCGAATAACTCCATTAAATAAGTATTCAAGGAAACAAAAAAGCTAAGTATCTCCAGAGGAGCCTCGATAAACCAAAATTTCAAAAAGGTAAAAGGTAAAAGCATGGCATTTTAAGTATAAAAACTTCTTAATTAAATTGCAATGGAGTGTTATTTTAAAAACGTGGAATTATCGAACGCAGAAGCCCCATAAGCATCTCAAGAATCCTTCTTATAATATCCCAGATAAATTGGAAAATATCCCGTCCATCCCTTGGTGTTGGGTTTTGGGTCGGGTTAGGCACTATTATAGTTGTAGTAGGTATTTCAATGGTTGGTATTACGCTAACGCTTGGGAAAGGAGATAGTGACTGAGATGGTGAAGGTTGATCAGACGGGGTCAGCGTAGTTGTCGGCGTGATTGGGAGTGTTGGGCAGGAGCCCAGGCAATATATAGTTGGAGTCACATACAGAGGGGTAGGAGTTAGTACCATGGAACAGCGTGGGAAGGTGGTTATCTCGCCGAGGAGGAATCTTTTCATCAGGACGAGATCTCCTGCATCTGCTAACTGGCCGTTGCCGTTGAGGTCAGAGCGGTCAGTAGGCGTTATTTCACCGATAGACATTTTCTTCAGGATATTTTCATCATCGGTCGTGATAAAACCGTCGTTGTTCAGATCGCCGAGGGAGCCGCAGGGAGGTGTCTTATGTGCGGGGGTCGGTGTCGGCGTACTAACTGAAGGGATTGGGGTGGGGGCCGTTGTAAGTATGGGTGTTGTTGTATTGGTTGGTTGGATTATTGTAGTTGGGATTGGCGTGGAGGATACTCCACCCGAGACTGCTGATGCAGCGTTTACACGCCCATTTATCCAGTAGGTGCCTGTTCCGGAAATTTTGTCAGCAGTTTCAAATAAATGATTTACAACAGATGTATTGGACGATCCATAACCGGTCGTCCATATAAGAGCAACAACACCGGAGACCATGGGTGTTGCCATGGAGGTTCCATTCAGGTAATCATAGTTTAGTTGTAAACTGGGAGTTTTTGTCTGCAAATTATATGCATGCGTGGGGAGGGTTGAATAAATGGCGTTACCGGGCGCCGCGACATCAACCCAGGTACCGTAGTTAGAAAAAGATGCTTTCTGATCTTTATTGTCCGTTGCAGCGACTGAAACAACATTGTCATTGGCTCCCGGGTAGTTTTTTTGGGTATAGTTACGTTGCGTACATGAAGGAGGGTTGAGACAAACTCCATTTCCTGCTGAGGCGACAAGAACTGCGCCTTTGTTCCAGGCATAGTCTATCGCATCCTGTTTGGCTGTTGAATTACCGGTTCCTTTTAAACTCATATTAATAACCTTGGCGCCATTGTCGGCTGCCCAAATAATGCCCTGAATAAGGATTGAATCGGGTCCTGATCCCTGATCATCCAAAACCTTTACAATTATTAATATACATTCCGGACAGGTACCGCTGATTCCAATGGAATTATTTGTTCTGGCGGCGGCAATGCCAGCGACATGCGTACCATGTCCATACTGGTCCTCAATACCGGTCCCAATAAAATCTTTTGTAGTAAGAATTTTTTGTGAAAATTCAGGATGATTGAGGTTGATGCCTGTATCAAGAATGGCAATTTTCACACCATTGCCTTGGGTGATGTCCCATGCCGCCCCGGCGTTGATATCGGCATCAGGCGTTCCTGCTTGACCTTTGATAGTCTGACCTGTATTTTCAAGTCCCCACTGGACATTTAATGACGGATCGTTGGGAACAAAAGTCGCTTCATTAATATAATCAGGTTCTGCCTCTTCTATGAGGTTGTCTTTCTTCATTTCTTTGAGAATAGCGTCTTCCTGCCCTTTGGGAACTTGAATTACAAATCTGTTAATTGCATCTATGCTTTTGATAATGCTGGCGTTATACCTTTCTAAGGTTTTAATTATTGTTGTTTTTGGAAGTCCCGGTTTGAATTTAATAATTATCTGGTCCTCAACTCTCGGACTGGCTAATGTTGGAGTTGGTTGCGGGACAGGCTGCGGCAACTCTTGCTGCTTGCCGAGGATATAAGTTAGCGCAAAAATAAATACAAGCAGTAATCCAATGAGAAGAAATAAGATTCTTTTGTTGCTTTTTACTTTTGGCAAAGAGTTTTGAGATTGCGACTCTACGGTAGTTTCTTCATTCATGTTAGTTTATTAATATGTTTATATATAAGTATAATAAGATATTTCATTTATTGTCAACCGTTATCTCTCTGAGATTACCCCAGTTTTGCCTCGATTGTCATTCCGAGCGAAGCGATAGCGTAGTCGAGGAATCTCACACCACAAAATTGCAAAAACAAGCACAGTGGTATGAGATCTACCACAAGGGTACTACCCATTTTCCCCACAAAGTGACTACCTTCTATGAAGGGTCGCATGGGGTCGCCCCCACTCCCTTCGGTCGGTCGGGATGACAAAGTGGGGTAATGTCAGTTATCTCTGTGTTGCGTTTATCGTTGTCTTCCGTCTGCCTGCATCGCTGTACCATCTCCACCATAATTAACCGGTCCAGGAGGAGGCGGCGGATTTTGTGCCGCGTCAAACGCGGCTGGTGCTGATTGGATTGTCGGGTTTGGCTGTCCCATGCCAAACGGATAATTCCCCTGCTGTGTATGAGGTTGGCTTTGTGGCTTATTTGATGGCGGCATTGTATTATTTTCGGATGAAGTGTCAATGGTGCTTAAAATCAAGGCGGCGACTTCATCATTTTGAGCCCTTGCCTGATCAAGCTGCGCTTTAATTTGTTCAATTTCCCGGTCGGTTACCGCATCTGTTAAATTCAGAATTGCGGATGCCAGTTGATTCCCTTTTTGACTAGCTTCATCTACCCTGGTGTGGATGTTTGTGTACTTTTCTCTTTCTTCTGATTTTTGCGCAGTAATGGGGTTCGCTATCAATAGTAGCGGCTCTTTAATTTTCATAATTTCGTCATGGCTCACGGCCTCTTGTATTGTGGCAAGGATTTGCGTTGCTAATGGATCGCCCTGTTCTTGTGCTTGAATTAATTGTTTTTGTAATTGCTCTATGTCGCTGTCTGATGAAATGTCTGTAATTGCCAGAATTTGCCTGGCTATGGCATGATTTTGTTCCCCTGCTTCGCTTATCTTGTCATACAGAGACGAAAATTTTATTTTATTTTCAGGCGCTGCTAAATATAACGGGTTGACGAGTTGCTTTATAGTCATCTTAAATTTAGTTATCGGACTAGCTTCTAATTTTTCTTCCGCCTCTTTGGCTATTTCGCTGTTGATCAGCGCGAGAATATCTGTTGCAAATTCATTATCCTGATCTTTCCTTTTGCTTAACTCATGCATTGTTTTCTGGATTTCTTCTTCAGGCGAATCAGATTTTAGTTGAAGAATTTCTGTTGCAAGCGAATTGTTGTTCTGGCTTTCAACTACAACTTTATCGTGAATTTCCTTGAATGCGTCTTTGGATTTCCCGGACCCAGCCTTTTCCGGATTAACGATTTGAAGTAACATTTTCTTCTCTTTTTTTAACGCCTGCGCTTCTTGTACTACATTGGCGGCGAGATCAAGTATTTCTTTCGCTAATTCGTCCCCAGCTTTACCCGCCTCATCGAGTTTTTGCCGAATTGCTCCAATTTCGCTGTCCGGCGTGGCGGTAGTTACTGCGAGGATTGCTGAGTATATCGTATTGCTCCCAGCGCCGGCATTGACAACTTTTTCATGTAATTTGGCAAATATTTCTTTATCAGGTTCATTTGTAATACCCTCAGGAGAGGCGATTTTCTGTAGAATTATTTTGAACTCATTGTTGGTTACCTTGGATAGATCCACTGCCTGACCGCCTTTGCTAAAGTAGAATTCATTGATATTATCGTTGTAATCAATAACGATCGTATCGCCGGTCACAAATTTCCTGGAGATGATGGCCATAGCGATAGGATTTTCGATAGTTGTCTGTATCAAGCGTCGAAGCGGCCTCGCTCCATAGACGGGATCGTATCCATCCTGGGCTAATTTATTGACTGCTTTTTCTGTAATTTGTAATTTATAGCCTTGCTCTTTCAAGAGAGAAGCTGTTTTGGCGATATCAAGCCTGACAATACCGGCCATGTGTTCGGGACGAAGCGGCTTGAATATAACTACCTCGTCAAAACGATTGAGGACCTCGGGCTTTAGGAACTTAATCAGTTCTTCTCTGATAATTTTTTGCAACTGCGCAAATTGCTTATTCAATTGTTCGGCTGTTGGTTTGACGTCCTTATCTTGCTTGCTTAGATATTGCTGGATTAGGGAGCTCCCAATATTTGATGTACATATAACAATAGTATTTTTGAATGAAATAACATTGCCTTTGTTATCGGTTAGTCTTCCATCTTCCAGGAGTTGCAGAAGAATATTGAAAACATCCGGATGGGCTTTTTCGACCTCATCAAAAAGAACAATGGAGTAAGGCTTCTTGCGTACGGCTTCTGTCAGGACTCCCCCTTCTTCGTATCCAACGTATCCAGGAGGCGCACCTATGAGCTTGGCTACTTCATGCTTTTCCAT
This sequence comes from Patescibacteria group bacterium, assembly GCA_018900295.1. GTDB lineage: Bacteria > Patescibacteriota > Microgenomatia > Levybacterales > UBA12049 > JAHIGH01. The sequence goes on from JAHIGH010000207.1 coordinate 4,919, forward strand.
AAACTCGGACATGTCAAGGCGAGCCATGGCGTCATCGCGGCCGAAAAGAAGCTCCGCTAAGGTTTTGGCAAGCTCTGTTTTACCAACGCCGGTCGGGCCTAAAAAAATAAAGGAAGCAATAGGTCTTTGCCCGGAGGCGAGTCCAATTCTTCCACGCCGTACTGCTTCGGAAACCGCAACAACTGCTTCTTCCTGGTCAATAAGTCTTTTGTGAATATGGTTTTCAAGCTTAAGTAATTTTTCGCTTTCGTCCTCTGTTAATTTGGTGATCGGGATTCCAGTCCATCCGCTGACGACTTTTTCAATATCGCTTTTTTTTACGTCGCTATCTCCTCTATTCCCCGCATCGACTTGAAGCTTGACTTCAGCACAAGCTTCGTCAAGTAAGTCAACGGATTTATCCGGAAGGAAGCGCTCGCCGATATATTTCTTAGCAAGTTTGATTGATTCTTTAAGCGCATCATCGGGAATTTTAACATGATGGAATTTCTCGTATTTTATCCGCAGAACTTTCATCATTTCCAGGGCGTTTTCTTCGCTAGGCTCTTCTGCTGTGACCGGCTGGAAGCGGCGTTCAAAGGCCTTATCTTTTTCAAAGTGTTTGCGGTACTCTGTTGTAGTTGTCGCTCCTATGATTTGGAGTTGGCCCCGAGCAAGATACGGCTTTATAATGTTGGCCGCATTCATGCCTTCGCTTTCTCCCGCACCCATAAGAGAATGAACTTCATCGATGAATAAAATAATATTTCCATTTGAACCGAGGACTTCGGCAATTACGCCTTTTAGTCTTTCTTCAAATTCACCGCGGTGACTTGCTCCCGCTACAAGTGAAGCAACATCAAGCTGGAAAACTCTTTTGTTAAGTAAATCTTTCGGGACAGCATTAATAATGATTTTTTGGGCTAACCCTTCGACAATTGCTGTCTTTCCTACGCCTGTCTCTCCAATAATAATCGGATTATTTTTTGTCCTGCGCAGGAGAATATGAGTGATGCGATCAATTTCTTTATCACGGCCGGCGACCGGATCAAGTTTGCCCTCACGAGCTTCTGAAGTTAAATCAATAGCATATTTTTCAAGGGTTGATTTTCTACCATAATTAAAGGCGGATGATTTTGAAAGCTTTTCTACGACTACTTCTTTTTTAAGTCCTTGCGCTTGTAAAATTTGTTGGGTGTTGAAATTAGGAGTAAAAAGGACTAGTAATATGTCTTCGGCCGAAATGAAGGTTGATCCGCGCATTTTAGCGTCTCTATATGCCTGGTCGAAAATTTGCTGAGAAACTTTACTGAGAATTGGTTGCCCTTTGTAGACTCCCACTCTTTCTTTTGCCTGAATTTCTTTGGAGAGCCTGCCGACATCGACAGAAAATTCACCAAGTAATTTATCTATTTGCTCATCATATAATAAACCAAACAGTAATTGATCCTGTTCTATGTATTGCTGATGGATTCTCCTGGCCTCTTCCTGCGCGTGGGTTAATACAAGACTTGCTCTTGGGTCCAGATGAGAAAGCGCTGACATATCTATCTTTACGACTGACTGTCCTTT
>JAHIGH010000208.1 GCA_018900295.1 Patescibacteria group bacterium
GCGTTGAAGAGTCTAACGCTTGAATAGCAGTCATTGGTTGAAGGCTGGACTGTTCATTATATTCCTGTTCTTTTGCTGAAGGAGTTGAAGTGTCTGATACTGTATCTTGCGCCTGAGTATATACGGGAACATTAAGAATGAGAGTTATGGCGCTAAAAAACGCAATGAGAAGCAAGGTAAACTTTAATTTGAGAAATCCTTTCATTTCAAATAAGCAGAGTGATATAAATATTATAGATGTGAAGATTTGGCTTTACAATAAGCAATACGAAAAATTTGGAGGCATACGAAAGAATCTTGCTGATATATTGTACTTTACAATAAATCTAACAAATTCAGGCGCTTGGTATTTCCTAAAGTCCTGTTTATTGACAAAATACATTATTTTTAATCGTAACAAAACACTTGCATAATCGTAACACTTTGTTACAATAGAGGTATATGAATGTTACGATTTCAGAACGAGCTAAAAAGATACTGCGGGTGCTTGCAAACGGTGAAGCCCTGCCGCGTGCCGCAATTGAAAAGTCAATCAACGAGACACGCATAAACACAATCCGTGAGCTTAACCGGCTTGTTGAGTTGAGATATGTACAAACGTCAGGCGAGGCGAGGGCCACGACTTACACCATCACAGATCACGCCAGAATTGTTGTTTTATGGGATATAGAAGAATATTTGGCCGAAGAGCCGGACAAGCGCCACGCACGATATACAGGCACTGAGCCGGAGTTGTTCAAGAGCGTTAAAGGTATCATTGGCACGCCCCCTCCCGCTATAGAAAACGCGGCTCATCATCGTCGCACGGTTGGCGATAGTGTCACAGCCCGCAAAGATCTGGAACGCTTTGTTATTGAGCTTAGTTGGAAAAGCTCAAAAATCGAAGGCAACACCTACACCTTGCTTGATACGGAACGCCTGATTAAAGAGGCGCAGGAAGCCTCCGGTCATGCGCACTCTGAGGCGGTTATGATACTCAACCACAAACGGGCTTTTGATTACATTTGGACACACCAAAAAACATTCCGCACCCTGACTAAGCAGGGCATTGAAGAAGTCCACGAACTGCTGGTAAAAGGGTTAGATGTGCCTGTCGGCCTGCGTGAAACCCCTGTTGGCATAACGGGCACCGTGTATGTACCACCGGCCAGCAAGGTTGAGCTTGCCTCGTATCTGCGCGACATCATTGACACAATAAACAATATTGATCAGCCTGTAGAAAAAGCTATGGCCTGCCTGGTACTCCTGCCCTATTTGCAGGTGTTTGCTGATGGCAATAAACGTACATCACGGCTTGTTGCCAATGCTGTGTTGCTGGCGTATGGCTACCCGCCCTTGTCTTACCGGAGTATTGACGAGCAAGCATATAAAGGCGCGTTAATCCTGTTTTATGAGCAAGGTTCACTGGCAAACATACGCGAGCTATATCTAAAGCAGTTAGAGGAATCTGCCTCAAGCTATTTCTTCCCTATCCGATAAACAAAAAGACGGACTATGCAGACCATACACACCGGGGGTGTATCAGATCATATCCATGGCATAATATTAATTGTAGGGGCGATTCCCTGTAATCGCCCTATATGTAGGAAATAATATTATTGCATATTTTGGGCGAAAACATGGTTTCGCCCCTACCGATTTCGAATATTTTTCACCCTGCTTATAGCCATCATTGAATCCTTTTTTTAAGAATTTTCTTGCATTTTCGTAATCTTCTGTGGATAGACCATATTTCATTGTCTTTGCTTTATGATATTTCTTGAAAGATTTCTCTGTTTCAAATAAGGGAGGACGCTTCAATTTTGCCCTGTTACCATCCATTCCGATTAAAATTGGGTTCTCGATCGGATTTATATAATCAATAACGTCTTTGATCTCCTCTTTGTTTGCAAAATATTTTCCTATAATCTCCGGCGAGGATAAATCAATAGGTTCTTTTTGAAGGGTTTCCTTTTTCAGAACACGTCTGACTTTGTCCGGAATCCAATTGGGTAATTCTGCGGTATTTAATTTTTCTGACCGGCTTGACATGAGAGGATTATATCAAAACAGAGACATAAATTCTTGTCGCACGAGTTCCAGAAACGATCGCCACCCCTTTAAAAGGTTTAGAAATAAGGTAAAATTCAACCAGTTCTATTTTTAGAAAAGTTTCTTCAGTTAATAAGGGTTGAATTTTGATATAATGGTGTTTCATTTATGAATAATAAAAGCTCAAATATAATTAGCGTTAAGGGGTTGGTGAAGAAATTTGGTGATTTCACTGCTGTGGATGATGTTAGTTTTGAGGTAAAAAGGGGTGAGATTTTTGCTTTTTTGGGGCCAAATGGAGCAGGTAAAACTACTACGATTAAGATGCTGACGACACTGCTTGTGCCCACAAGCGGGCAACTTATGATTAATGGATTTGATCCGCAAAAAAATCAAGCTGACGCGCGAAAATCATTCGGTATTGTTTTTCAGGATCCCAGTCTTGATGATGACTTAACGGCACTGGAAAATATGGAATTTCATGCTGTTTTATATAAAGTTCCTGAAGATATAAGAAAAACCAGGATAAAGGAGCTTTTGGAATTTGTCGAGCTTTGGGAGCGGAAAAATGATTTTGTGAAGACTTTTTCCGGCGGAATGAAGCGAAGGCTGGAGATCGCAAGAGGCCTGCTGCATCACCCAAAAATTCTCTTTTTGGATGAA
>JAHIGH010000209.1 GCA_018900295.1 Patescibacteria group bacterium
GGAGAAGAAACAAGTATTTGATTGGAATAAGCTGACAGAAGAAGAGAAAGAGAAGTTTGTTAAGGTGAAGAAGAAGCTTGAAAGTGGATCGGATAAGGATAAAGAGCCTGGATTGTTTGATATATTGATGGATATTTTGAAGGCTTTGTTCGGAATAGATGATAAAGAAGCAGGGAAAATTGTTGATAATTCGGAGGCGATGAGAGGACTTCAGGCGTATTGGAGGATAAAACCGCAAAATAAATGGGGTGTGGACGACTATGGGCGTGTGTTTTTCATGCTTGCTTCCGATACTTCAACGGAGTCCAAGGGTATTCAAACAAAACTTGAGACAGATGCGCGGAATGCTGGTTTTGAGGCAAATGAGATATCAAATAAAGCGGAGAAGATTGCAGAAAAACATCGGGAATCGTATCCGAAGCAGGGAGATCCCCGCGCAATCAGTGGACATGATGAGATGGCTAATAGGGCGATTGCGATGAATGGAATGCTTTGGAACGAAACAAAGAGAAATGAAAAAGAGTTTGATAAGCTGAGCGTGGAGAGGTTGGCTGATTTTGAGGAGGATATTAAATTATTGGCGCAAAAAGAGAATGAATCTAAAGATGATGCCTCGATAAGATATTTATTAAGGGATATTAATATGGGAAAGATGATAAAGAAAGGAATAAGTGGTGGTTCTGGTTCAAGAGATGAGGCTGAGAAGAATGAGGGTGGAAAAAAAGAGGGGGAAAAAGTTAAAGTAAGCGGTTCGGGAGGAGAGGAAGATAAAGACGGCGATGAGAAAAAAGGGAAAAAGCCAAAAAGCGACATAGATAAGATTACGGACAGGCTTGACAGGATGGTAAAGAGCGGAGAGGAAGTTTCGAGTAATACTTTTTTAATGCTCGGGCAACTCAAGGAAATTAATGAGAAAATGGGCGTTCTTGTCGAGAGCATAGTTCTGGATTTAAGCAGAGATCCGGGCAACATAGATTTGTACAGGAAATATGGTAAGGAGTATGTCGGCCAGCGTCTTCAGCAGATGGAGCTTGAGGCGCAGCTGGAGATTTTGACCAGAGGGGAGAAGAGGGTGCTTGGAGGAGAGAAAGATAAATACCTTTACGCGGGGAATATTGACGAGGTACTTGATGAGCGGATGAAGAGGATTGAATACTTTATTGTGAGAAAGCAGTATTCAAGGGATGGGAAAATAGACTTTGAAAGTTTGGATAAAAAATTTGGTTCGAAAAATAAATCAGTGCTTAATTCTCAGGAACCGGGTATTGATGATAAAGAAAAGGAGAAGAGAGAAAATTTTCTTAAGAGGACAAGGACGAGGTGTGAGGAATTTGAAAACGAAGGAGTTTTGGCTAAGCAGGAGGGATTGTATTTCCAGGAGATACAGAGGTGGGTGGGAAATATTCTGGAGAATTCAGAATACGGGTACGGCAAGCGCAGCGGTAAATTGAGGATGCCAAAGGACGTGTATGATAAATTTGTCGAAATAAAAGACATGAAGGCTTATGCTTATCAGTATAAAAATGAGGATGAGTACAGGGAAAAAATTTTGGAGAAAATAAAAATATTGAGAGAAGAGAAATTTTTGGATTATTTTAAGAAGAGATATGAGGATGGAGGTTTCAAAAAGGATAAATATGGAAGAATTGAAGGAGTTTCGTATCTGAATCTTGAAGGTAAAGGGGTTAGCTCTGAGCGGGGTGTTATCGGAGAAGAGTCTTACGGATATCCGAGTTCTTTGGAAGCCACAATGCTTCTGATTGCTGAGGATAAGGGAGCGGAGTGGAGAACGGGAGCCGAGCATGAGTTGATCGATGCGTCGGGTAAATTCCATCAGGAAAATTTTATACTTTGGATGAGAAAAGAAATGAATAAATTGACAGACTGGGATCCCTGGACACAAATAGATCCGATGAGAGGAATTCTGTTCAAAGCGGGCTTCTCGCAGATCAGTCTTTTTGACATTCTTTTCTGGCAGCAATACACGCAGCATCAGGAGCTTGAGATGTCGGGAGATGTAATCGGCTGGTACAAAGGAGTGAAGGAAAAGGGATCTTTTTCAGCAGGATGGGGAGACAAAAAAGACCATCCGGATATGGATTATGATACGAGGGTCAACCGCATACTTATAGATGAGCCATGGTTTTACGGAATTGAACATAATGATTGGGTTGCGCTAAATAATGTTGAGGCAAGGCGAAAGCCTGAGGCATATATTGAGACCAAGGCAAAAATTGCTCAAAGCAATAATTACGCAAGAAGCGGGCTTTGGCTACGGCGTTTGATGTTGCCAAGCCACAGCGGGCATGGGGGGAAGGATACGGAAAATTATCTTAAGGATAAAAAGCAGGGAGAAATGGGGAGGCTTGTCAACGCGGGTCAGTTGTTCTACCGGTATTATACGGATTTTACGGAGTTTTATACGGAAAAAAAGGAAGGGAAGGCAACAGAGGTGAGGGAAAAAAATAACGCTTATACGGCATTGGATATAGACGGAGCAAGCATTTTTTTGACATCTGTCGCGGAGAATTCATTGGGGATGGCAAATCCGGCATCTGGAAAGAAGATCAAGGAGTTGTATAGGGGATTTATACTTGAGCGCATGGATGGATTGGCGTGGGATTTTAAGAATAGAATGGGAGCAGGCGACAAAAGAATTGAAAAGACGGAGCAAATGTTGGAGCTTTATAAGAAAAAGGTTAAAGATATGAAAATTGATGAGATAAAGATCAGTTTTGATAGCTTTGATAAGCTGACGGAGTTGCAAATGAAGCTGGAGACCGTGGTATTGGGGAAAACAGTTGTCAGCGCAGAAGAGAAGAAGAAGTTTAATTTGGAGGATAAAAAAGTTGTGGTGAAGAAAGAGAAAGAGCAAGTGGTAAAAGAAAAAATGCGGGAGAAGGTAGGGGTATTTTTGACCGATGTGTTGGGGGTGGAGATACCTAAGACGCAGGATCTGTCTGAGGAAGAGGGAAAAATAATTAAATCGGGTAAAATAGTGCCTGTTAAGATTGGGGATATAGAAGTTTTATTGGACGGCAAGGGAAGGATAGTGACAAAGAAAGAGTGGGAAGAGATGGGAGGAAAGGTAGGGGATAAAAAAACAATAAGGCAGATGATGGAGGAAGGTTTAGGAGAAAATAACAAAAGATTTGCAGAGGATAGCGTTAAATTAGAGAAGTATGGGCAAGCAGTTTGTGAATTTGACCAAGCGGTTGAGGATGGAAAAGGGACAAAGGATATTGAAGATAAGATTGTAATGCTTGAGGGAGATTGCAGGGATGTATTCAAGCGGAGAGAAAGATTGGGGTTGGCGATGCTTACAAAGGTGGCAAATATTGAGAGGAAGAAGCTTAATTTTTGGGACAGCACAAGGCCATGGGAGGATTCAGCGCGGAAATTAGTAAGAAACGCGCTTATGAAAGCCCTTGGCTCAACGTATGATCTGAATGATGATGAGCAGCTTTACGCGCATGACAGGATATGGTATCCACTTGAGCATATGGATATTGCGGCTTTCAGTAATACATCCAAAGTCATTGGCGGAGTACAAATGGGGACAGCATATAATCGATTGAAGGATACACGAGAAAATTATCAGGGGTTGTCTACGATGGGCGGGAGTCTTGAGACTATCAATGAAATGAGAGCGCTGCGTCTCCCGTCGCTTTTGGAGAGATTGAAGATAAGGAAAAGAGGAGAAAGATTACCAGAGGGCATACCAGAGCATTCGCTGATTGAAGTTATGCAGGGAGGAGATGGAGCAGATATAAAACCGCGTTATAAAAGGAGGATTGAGGATAATCCGGACGAGATTTATGAAACTCCGAAGGATTGGGAGCATGCTGATTTTATTGACGGCCTACATCATGCTGAGGAATTGAGAAAGTTGATCGTTGAGGAAAATGTTGAGCTTGGTTCTTTTCATGAGATAGTGACGATAAATGCGTGGGGAGTAATGAAGGTGGATTATGCAAAGGCGAGAAAACTTTTTGACGCATATTGGAATCATGCCAGACTTGTCTTTGGCTCGCATCAGATAGATTATGATAAAGAGATATCGGTTGATGGGGAGAAGATGAAAGTTCGGGATTATTTCTTTGGTCCGCGTACAAAAGAGACGCAGGATATAATGAGGGAATATTATGAGGAAATGGTCAAAAAGGCGATAAAGGACGGAAAGACAGAAGATGCGGCCGCATATGAGAAGATGGCCAGTGATATTAAGAATAAACCGGCGCTCGCATTTGTTATGAATATGGTTACTTCCGGCATACATGAGCATATGACTTTTAGCAGTCCGTATGAGATGTGGTCAACTCAGCAGGTGCAAGAAATAGCCTGGATTATGGAAAGTAGTTTTCGTCAGGTAGCTAGTAATCAGCATGCGGAGGGGGGCAAGCATGGAGAGGGACTCGAGCCACCAATGAATCCATCGATGATGCCTTATGAGTTGTTCAATAGGTTGCTTGGAGTACAAGAGGGGGATTCGATGGAGAAATTTATGTTTTGGGATCTTTTCAAGTGTTTGTTGGCAGGGTTTCTGGCGGGAATTGGCGAGGCGCAGAAGGAGATGGAAGATGAATTAACCGGACAGATGAAGAAGCAGTGGATTGGGTGAGTTGAGAGGGGATATTTAGCCCTTTCCATCTTTATATCCTGATTTCGTGCCGGAATCTTTTGCTGTCCCCAACCAGGTATGTACAATTTTTTGCCACGTTCCGCCAGGTTTACCCCAGCTAGCTAAGTAGTTGGCAGACATGCTTGCTTCTCCCATAGCGCCACGGCGATTGGCTATTCCCCAGACGCCTCCGGCAAAGCCTTTGGGCATGGCAGCGCCGCCGGAGATCCCTCTGGCAACGCCTCCGGCTGCTATAGCGCCTCCTTTGGAAGTGGCGTGCAGATTTTCTTTGAGAACTTCGAGGAGGGATGGAGCCATGAGTATGACGGCGAAGGCGAGGA
>JAHIGH010000210.1 GCA_018900295.1 Patescibacteria group bacterium
AAGAACACCGATCAAAATATCCAAAAAAACTTTGTCATTGCGAGGAGAGCATGATAATGCACGACGAAGCAATCCCGTAGTTATCAAAATAAACCTTCATATAAATCTTTCCATTCAGAATTCATTTTATTTACCAATGCTACTTTATCATCTCTCGATCCGCCTTTTAATTGTTTTTCTCTATTAATTGCTTCTTCAGGATTTTCATATATTTCATAATAAACCAGTCTATCAACATTATATTTTTGGGTAAAACCTTTCACGACTTTATTTTTATGCTGCCAAACTCTTTTTACCAAATCATCAGATACTCCAACATACACAACATTATTTCTTTTATTTGCAAGAATATAAGTATAATAATTTTTCCCCACGTCAGTATTATAAACCCTCGGGATTGCTTCGTCGTTCGTTCCTCACTCCTCGCAATGACACAAATGAGGCATACTCCAATGCGGCTTTAATATGTTTTTTTGCCAGTTGCGGAAATGATTCGAAAATTTCTTTTTCACCAAAACCATCTTTCAACATTTCCAAAACCTGCCAAACCATCATACGAGTTCCCTTGAATGTAGGTTTTCCATGACAAATCTGTGGATCTGCAACAATATATTTATTGATAATAATCTTTTTCATAAACACATAATACACGTTTTCCGCTTATTTGACAAATTTAAACAATTTACCGCTCCAACTCCAAAAAAGCATATCTCAACCCCTTCTCCTCATGCTCCTCACGGAAAACAACTTTCGTAAAATCAGAATAATCCGGAAAATATGTATCCCCCTCCGCCTCTACATCAACCACAGTTAAATACAACTTATCAACATATTGCCATGCCTCCTTATAAATCTGCCCCCCACCGATAATAAAAATTTCTCCCTCGCCTCGCCAAAGTCCACCTTGGGCGGACGTAGGCGGGTTTACCTCCGCCTTCTTAGCTTTCTCAATCGCCTCTTCCACACTTCTTGCAACAACCACCCCTTCCGCTCTATAGCTCGAATCTCTAGTAACGACAATATTTACCCTATTCGACAACGCTCTTTTATTTATCTCTTTCGATTCAAATGTTCTCCTACCCATAATAACCGGATGCCCTGACGTTATTTTTTGGAAGCGCGGCAAATCCCCCGGAACATGAAAAAGAAGACGACCATCCTTCCCCAACACTCTATTTTTTGAAATCACCGCTATTGCACTTATTTTCATTTTACTCTTTTATGTCATTGCGAGCGATCCGCCAGCTGGCGGAGAGCGCGGCAATCCGGTTGCTTAGAGGGGATTGCTTCGTCGCCCACTATCGTGGTGCTCCTCGCAATGACAGATATCTTTGATTTTTGATATTTGATTTTTGATATTTTTAAAACCCTCCCACAACCGTAACCTGTCCTTTTATCGGCGGATGCGGATCATAACCTTCCAAAGTAAAATCCTCATATTTAAAATCATCAATATTTTTGACCCTAGGGTTAAGTCTCATTTCTGGAAAAGGCCGCGGCTCACGCTTGAGCTGCTCTTTCACCTGATCCATATGATTGGAATAAATATGTACGTCACCAAAAGTATGCACGAATTCCCCGGGCTTAAAACCTACAACCTGCGCGATCATCATGGTAAATAATGCATATGAAGCTATATTGAAAGGAACACCAAGAAATATATCAGCGCTCCTGTGATATAGCTGAAGCGAAAGCCTGCCGTTATTGACATTAAATTGATAAAGAGTATGACACGGAGGAAGCGCCATAGATTTTCCCGGCGCCGCCATTTCATAAATGAATTCAGGATTCCACGCCGAAACAACAATAGATTTTCTATAAGGGGTCGTCTTCAATTCATTGATAGCCCACGCGAGCTGATCGATGATCCGCCCGTCACTTGTCCGCCACTTTCTCCACTGCACGCCATACACATTCCCAATATCCCCCCATTCCAAAACAAACGGGTCATTTGCAGGCAACTCTTTCAGTTTCTGTATAAACTCTTCTTGAGTAAAAACTTTTTCTTCACCTTTTACTTTTGACTTGTGATTTTGACTTTTAACTTTTGAATTTTGACTTTGCGCTTTTACAAAGCGCTGGTATGCCCATTCGTCCCAAATATGCACATTATTATCTACCAAATACTTAATATTTGAT
>JAHIGH010000211.1 GCA_018900295.1 Patescibacteria group bacterium
CGATACCTGACCCAATGAATCCGCCCTTTCAAAATGCGCTGTTGAAAGAAGATCGCTTATTTTCTGGGCGAGCTTATTTCTCCTGATATAATTGAAATAAGCCCTTGTGTCTACAACAAATCCATCCGGGATAATGAATCCGGCCCTGGTCATCTCACCAAGCATCGCGCCATTCACTCCGGCAATATCCGTATCATCCTTATCTATCTCATCAAATCCCAACACAAAAAAAGATTTTTGCGCCATATCCTATTATGAACAAATTCCCCCCAAAAAAGCAAATCCAACAAAGCCTCTGTCATTGCGAGACCATGAGTTTGTCGAATGGCGAAGCAATCTCGAAACTAAATTTCAAAAGAGAAAATTTTATTGGAATATTATACCCGAAGCATTTAATTATGAATTCCTGCTTTATCTTCTAAACTTTTTACCCGATGCTTTAATTTATCAATTTCCTCTTGTGTGCCGGCATTTTCATAAAGATACTGTATACAAGATATTATTTCATCTTTTGACTTTTTCAAATTGGTATTTACTATTTCAATTTTCATATCCACCTGCTTAATATCTTCTTTTAATATTCTATTATCTCGTTCTAATCCATTCATCTGCTGCTTCAAAATTTTATTGTCAAACAAAATTCTTTTATTATCCAGTCTTGACAAGCTTATGTCGGACTTCATACCAATCATATCCCGATTCAACCCTCCTGCATTCTGCTTCAATCCCGTTATATCCTCCTTAAGAACTTTTATGTCCTGCCCCTGTGACACCAATCTCTGTTCCAACCTCTCCTGTCCTTCTTTTAAAGGATTGAATATTTTTTCAATTTGCTTCAATAAATTATCATTATTCATAAAGTGAAAATAAGTTTACCAATATTTTTATTTATTTTCAATATGCCAAAAAAATCCAAACCATCACAAATTTCGCTCAAGAAAAAAATGTATGAAATAAGCATCAACCGTTAAAAACCAATTTGGCAAAATTAAGTAACTGTTCACGATTCTAACATAAATATTCTTCGAGTGAGGCTAAAAGCCGAATCGAGAAGTTCTCGACTCCGCTATCGCTACGCTCGAACAATATAATTTGTGTCAGAAGTGTGAACTCATTCAAAATTAACTTCCGGTTGACGAAGCTGGAAAAGTTTGATAATATAAATCGTGCCCCTTACAGATATATTGCATAAAAAGACAAAATATATTTTTGTTTCAGGCGGAGTAATCTCAGGAATTGGGAAGGGTACAACGGCCGCCTCAATAGGTTATCTCCTCAAATCAGCAGGCTACAAAGTCGCTCCGATCAAATTAGAAGGCTATCTCAATATAGACGCAGGCACGATCAACCCCATCGAACATGGCGATCCATTCTTATGTGAAGATGGTACCGAAACAGACATGGATATCGGCACATACGAAAAATTTTTGGACGAAGACATGAGTAGGGACAACTTCGTTACAATGGGACAGGTTTATCAAACAATTATAAATAAAGAACGCAGGTTCGAATACAATGGGGAAGATGTTGAAGCAGTCCATATCTCGGAAGAAATAATACGCAGAATAAATTTGCTCGCCGACAAAAAGAAAGCTGATATTGTTACCATTGAATTAGGAGGCACGGCAGGGGAATATTGGAATGTTTTCTTTTACGAAGCGTCCCGCATGCTTGCCTTGCAAAATCCTGGCGATGTTATCCATATTCACGTAAGCTACATGCCCATGCCTCGCCACCTTGGCGAACCCAAAACCAAGCCGACCCAATTATCCGTCCGCACACTTAACACACTGGGCATACAACCGGATTTTATTATTGCCCGCTCGGAGAAGCCACTGGACCAACGACGAAAAGATCGTTTAGCTCTGTTTTGTAACATGCATCCTGAAGACATTATTTCCAATCCCGATCTGGAATCAATCTATGAAATTCCCTTAGTTCTTCATCGACAGGAGGTAGATAAAAAAATCCTCCAAAAACTAAATCTCCCAATAAAGAAACCCAACCTGAAAGAATGGGAACAATTGCTCGCCAAAATTAAATCTCCTAAAAAGAAGCATATCGAAATCGCGATTGTCGGAAAATATTTTGGGACAGGGGATTACCAATTGAGAGATTCCTATGCCGCTCTTTTTGACGCGATTGATCACGCAAGCTGGCAATTAGAAGTAGACGTGAAGACCAAATGGGTAGACGCGGAAAAAGTTGAAAAAAATGATGCTGAAAATTTAATTGGCAACCCTGATGGCATTATTGTTCCTATCGGTTGGGGAGAAAGAGGTGCGGAGGGCATGATCAAAGCCGCAAGTTACGCTCGGGAGAAAAAAATACCCTACCTTGGTCTTTGCTATGGCATGCAGCTTGCTGCCATTGCTTTTGCGAGAGATATTATGGGCTGGAAAGACGCGAACACAACTGAGAACAATCCAAAAACCTCGCATCCGGTTGTCTATTTGATTCCCGCGCAAAAAGAATTCATGGATAATAGGGCATATGGAGGCACGATGCGCCTCGGAGCATGGGACGCGGTAGTAAAAAAAAACACAAAAGCCTGGAAATTATATGAACGTTTCAATGATTTTATTGACAAAAACAAAGGTTTAACAAGTGAACGCCACAGACACCGCTACGAATTCAACAATAAATATGCCCGGGAACTTGAAAAAAAAGGCCTGATTATCAGCGCGTGGTCAGCGAAAGAAAATCTTGTTGAAATAATCGAAATTCCTGACCATCCATTTTATATCGCTACTCAGGGTCATCCGGAATACAAAAGCCGTCCCCTCAATCCCCACCCGATATTTCTGGGATTCATAGAAGCCTGTGCAGCAACACAAAAATAAAAATACTTGATATTTAATATGACAAAGCCATCAGCTCTTCAACCCAAACCTCTCTCTCAAAGTAACGTCGTCGTTACCGGCGGCAGCCGGGATATCGGCGGAGGAATTGTTCTCGAATTATCCAAAGCAGGCGCGAAAGTATCTGCTGTTTTTCGCTCACACGCCGACCGTGCACAAAAAATTATTGAAGAAGCAAAAAAATCAGGAGCGCCGGAGCCTCTTCCGATCCAAGCAGATCTTACCACCAATGACGGACGTAAAGCGGTATTTAATAGCTGGAAAAAAAATTTCGCCGACAATATTGACG
>JAHIGH010000212.1 GCA_018900295.1 Patescibacteria group bacterium
AAAGTCGGTGTCGAGACGAGGCCAATATCGATGATTTCTACTCCGCAGTCAACCAGGGCTTTTTTTACTTGTTCCGAAAGAGATGGTGTGGATAGGCGCATATCTCCGCCGACAACAACAGTTAAATTATTTTTTTTCAGCCTGCGGCAAAAAAGGGTATAGAAGGCTTTGGCGATGATATAAATTGCCGCTTCATTAATTTCAGTAGGATAAATGCCCCGGATATCATAGGCTTTGAAAATTTTCGGATCGATCACTTTACTATTTTAAATCCCAACAAAGGAAAAGTCAATTATTATTTGAGTAGTTGCTCACTGGATATGAGTATAGCCAATGTAATAAAATCCCTCCCAGCCTCCCTTTAACAAAGGGAGGGATCCCTCCTTTTTTAAAGGAGGGTTAGGGAGGATTTCGGGAGCCATGAAATTTTAAATTAATAATATCCCCAGTGAGCAGTTACAAAAAGTTAATTGTCTATATACTTGACATGATATAGTATAATAAAAATGTATCTAGATATGTCAAAAGAAAGGATAAAAATATGATAGGTAAAGAGATGCCTGTACATCCAGAAAATGTTAGAGTAAATAATTTTGATAGATTTAATTGGTTGATATGCGAGTCAGGTGTGAAAGGAGTTGAAGGGCGTATCAAAAGCGAAAAGAATAACGGAAATACAATATTTTCAATAGAATTAATGTCGCGTATACCTGGTGGAGGCAGGAAAATAGAATATAAAGAGCCTTATGCGATAAGAGACGATAAAAAGGCAAAAAAAAATGCTGAGGATGTAGTTTTAGTAAATAAAAAAGATCCTAGAATAGGAGAGGGAAAAGTAATAAAAACGGGAGGAATAATTCTTAAAGGCATGGTTACTGCCGATGAACGTTTAAAGGTGGTTAAAGATATATCGCCGGATGTACAAATAATAGGACCGACGTCAGAAATGAAAAGAGAAGTTTTTGAGAAAATGCAAGAGGATGTAATGAGGCTTAGAATAAAACCACATCCTGAACCAACAACAGTTTTTAATCCACAAAAACCATAGTTCTTTTATTTGACACATTTCCGGGATACTAAATTTCAGACAAAAATTAAATTAAGTAAAGGGTAAGTATTCATTAAAATCAATTTTTCATCTTGCTACATTTTTTTGTAGATGGTATATTAAGAACATGACAGATGATGTGTTGTTAGAAAATATAGCACAAATAGTAAATAAAAGCGTAGCCTTTCAGCTTGAGCCGGTTAAGTCTGAACAGCAACTTCAAGGTAAAGAGATAAAGTCCATTAAAGTAGAACAAGAAGTTCAAGGTAAAGAGATAAAATCCATCAAGGTCGAGCAGGCGCTTCAGGGTAAAGAGATAAAGTCCATCAAGGTCGAGCAACAGCTTCAAGGTAAAGAGATAAAGTCCATTAAAGTAGAACAAGAAGTTCAAGGTAAAGAGATAAAGTCCATCAAGGTCGAGCAGGCGCTTCAGGGTAAAGAGATAAAGTCCATCAAAGTAGAACAAGAAGTTCAAGGTAAAGAGATAAAGTCCATCAAGGTCGAGCAGGCGCTTCAGGGAAATGAGATAAAATCCATCAAGGTAGAACAACAGCTTCAGGGAAATGAGATAAAATCCATCAAGGTAGAACAAGAAGTTCAAGGTAAAGAGATAAAGTCCATCAAGGTCGAGCAGGCGCTTCAGGGAAATGAGATAAAGTCCATCAAGGTCGAGCAGGCGCTTCAGGGAAATGAGATAAAATCCATCAAGGTAGAACAAGAAGTTCAAGGAAAAACATTAAAATATATGAAAACAAAGATTAATAAGATAGCAAAGACAGTAGACATCATTGGAAAAACATACGATGAGGGAATTGTTGAAAATACAAGACGAATTGATAGAATAGAAAACCATTTAGGTCTTCCCGCATTCAAAGCCGAACATTAACCACAAAAACTTAAATCTCAAGCAAGAAAAAGTCAATTGTGGAAATCAAAGAAGAGGACAATGCGCCTGTTTTTTGGGCGAGTTCGATTTGAAAAAGCCGTGAATATAATTGTAGTAAATGATCTTTTTTAAAAAGGCTGACTTGTTTTTCGAATTTGCCTTTCTGCCATGGGGCGAGGCGGGAGATTTCTGTGATAGTCCCTTCGCCTTTGTCAGAAAGCGCCAGTAAGATACGAAATTGACGGATCAGCATGAAAAAAATCATCCCGGCGTCACTCGTCTCAAGCGATTTGTGGAATAATTGCATCAATTGCGCGCCATTATTGGGTTTTATTCCGTCCAAAAACGTAAAAAGGCTCGATGAGAGTTTGTATGATTTTACAGAAGCTTCTTTGAATAGAGAAAGAACGGCGCGGTCTAAATCTTTTCCTTCCCATAAAAAAATCGAATGAGATTTGGCTTGTCGGATAAGATATGAAATGATCGCATCTCTTTCAACGCTTTTTTTCTTTTCGGTCAGAAGTTGCTCTATAAATAAAGTACGGGCACTCTCAAATAATCCGCTTCCCTCGAGGGACTGGCATAAATCCGTAAGATTGACGAGAGATCCTTTCAAAAATTCCGAGCCGCTTATTTCCGCTTTCTTTTCCAGAAAATATTTTCTTGAGGCAACGATATCAGTGCCGTGAATAAGGGTTAACATATTTTAGGTAATTTTCAATTTTCAATTTAAAATTTTCAATGAATTTTCAATGACTTAATTTTTAAATTGTTGTTTTAAAATTTATTCGTCTTCTTTTTATATTCTTTGAATAACTGATTGGCAAGCGAGTGGAGATTTCTGCTTCTTGTCCGATGCGGGAGAAGCGCGCCCGAGAAATTTTTTGGTATATGTAAAAGCTCGTGGATAAGGACTTTCTTTTTATCGTCTTCGCCTAATTTGTCGTAATGCTTTGAGAGTACTTCAATAATGTAGGCCGGCTGAATTCCAAGGGCGCGTTGGAAAATTTTGGGCATAGCCCACGTCCTCGCATACGCGCGTACTTTTGAGCCTGTAGTGCGATAACAAAAAATACGGTTAATTTGAATATACGGAAGATCAAGTACCTGAAGTACTTTTTTCAAATCTTTCTGTATGTCTTGCGCATCTTCCCATTCCATAATCACATTAATTTGTAATCAGCCAGCGAAAAGTAGCCATGGCAATATTTGTCAGAGAAAATTTCTTGAGTTCCTTATTGTTTGTAGAAAAATTCCGGTATGTTGAAGCTTGCGCGACAGCAATATTTTGTTCGCCGGCATAGAATCCTAATATATTTTTTTGTTGTCTCAGTAATTTCGGAGGTTTTTGATTTAGTACCGGTAATCCATGTATTTTTGGCAGCGATTTAATCATTTGATATTGGGCGGTTGGTTTTCCATCTTCATCAAGGAATGAAAATTCAGAGAAAGAACCGTTGGCCTTAAGCAGGAAAGGCGTGATCGCTACAATACCGGTATCAGACCAGGCATCGCGAAAAGCTTCCTGATAATAAATTGCTTGTGTATCCGGTGAAATTGCGTCTGTTGACCAACCTGTTTCGGTGATAAACACAGGCAGGTTTTTGGCGCTCATAGTACGAATCAGAGCCCTTTCATAGGTAAAACTATCAATCCCCATTTTACCGGAAAGCGAGGGCGGCGCCGAAAATGCAGGATTTGGATAAGAGTGACTTGATAAACCGTCAATTTGATTGAAAATTCCCGGAACCGCATCATTCATCTCTTTAAGATAAATATATTCATTTTTAAATTGCGGAGGAGCCTGCGGAGCAGCATTATCAAGGCCCGAGCTGATCATAAAAAAATCCTGGTTTTTCGATTTGAAAACATTTATAGCATAAGCGAGGAGGTTCGCGTATTCCACGGAATTTACACTTCCTCCCCATTCGTCACCGCGATTAACCTCATTAAAAACAACAATATATTTGTTCTTAACCGGCCAATCCAGGGAATTTAAAAAATTAGCAAAATCAACAATATCGGTTTCTTTTGGCTTCCTCCAGACTTTGGTATTGAAATAATCTCCTTCAGTTGCCAAGCGCAGGATAGGGATAATATGGTTCTGCTTCGCAGAATCCATAAATTGCTGCCATTTTACGATATCTTTATCCCCTGCTTGAATAGGAATAATAACATATCCCCAATCTCCGCCTGAGCTATTTATCAATTCCGCCGCCTTTGATAGCTCCTCCGGAAAAAGGATATGTATACCGAATTTATTGTTAAATGAGGCAAACGGATTTTGTATAGCAAAAGACTGCTTAACGGGTTGGAAAATAAAGACAGCAGACAACAGACAGCAGACAACAGAAAGTTTTATTTTCATTTGTATAAATTATATCATT
>JAHIGH010000213.1 GCA_018900295.1 Patescibacteria group bacterium
AGTTGAAAAAGACAAGGCTTTTAAAAATTTATGGCTAAAGTATTTATATAAAAATACCAAATAATATGATATAAATAAACCATGAATACAAAGCTTCCAAAAAATTTACAAGCCGTTCTTTGGTCAAGAAGCATTGACTCCCTAAATATAGATAAAGACAAAACCTATATCATCCATCAAATCTTTTCTCATGGACGAATGGAAGACATATTATGGCTATTCCGAACTTACACCGCATCCATACTAAAAGAAGTCTTCTCTTCGCACGCCTACAAAGACTATGACGCAGCCCGTTTTCATTTTACCAAAAACTATCTCCTTGGTCTTAAAAAGACGCAATTAAATGAAAAAAATTATGTCAAAAACATACCTCGGGATATTAGATAAAGAAAGACAAAGTGTTTTTCAACAACTTTCTCAATTCAAAACAGACGGTTATCTGGCAGGTGGCACTGCTCTCTCTTTACAAATAAAACATAGAAAATCATTCGATTTTGATATATTTATTCCCAAACAAATTACTACCTCGCTAAAATCAAAAGTAAGAAAAATTTTTAAAGAACCGGTATATTATATTGATTCGAAAGATCAAATAAGTTTCCGCACAGCCAATAATATCAACGTAACATTTCTATGGTATTATTTCGATTATCTTTTTCCATTGATACCAACAGATTCATTATCACTTGCCTCTATAAAAGATATCGCTGCCGACAAGGCGCATACCATTGGGAGACGTGCTGCATGGCGGGACTATGTAGATTTATTTTTTTTACTGAAAGATCAACTGATTACCATAAAGGAGTTGTGTATCCTAGCTGAAAAAAAATTGGGAGGAGAATTCAATAAAGCGCTATTCCTCCAACAATTATCATACTTCAAAGACATCGAAGAAACAAAAGTTGAGTTTATAAATCAATCTTATTCATTCAAAGAGATCAAGCAATATCTCGAAATAAAAGTCGAGGAATATATAAAAGAAATTATTATATAAGGACATCTACTAAATACTTGCTTGGAAAGGATTATAAACCGTAACACCAAACTTTTTAAAATCTTTTTCATTATCTGTCGCGATAACTTTAATACCATTACTTATTACAGTTGCGGCTAGATACGCATCAAAAATTCGATTGCCCAATAAATTGTGTTCCCTAATTAATTCGAAAGCCAGATAATAAGTATTATAATCGGGAATAATAACTCTGCATGCTTTTAAAATTGCCAAAACAGCTTCTTGCGCATCTCTCGGACTCATCGGTTTGGAATATTTGGGATGAGTAAGCACCCTGAGAGCTTCAAATATATTCTGATGCGCTACTATTAATTCCTTCCTATATTTCTGTAAAAATATTTGAGCTTGCTTATTTTTCGGAGAATCGGAGTTTATTGCGTAAATCAAAACATTTGTATCAACCAACATTTTATTTAGGAACAGGATAAAAATCATCCCGTGTTAAATTATCCAAGGATTCTCCAAGATGATGTGTTTTAAAAACAATCTTCTTCACGCTTTTTTCAGCCTCTCTTTCCATATAACTTTCAAGCGCTCTGTTAAAAACCTCTTGCAAAGAAATATTTTCTTCAAGTGCTTTTATCTCGGCGGCTTTCTTCAAAGACCTCCTTAACCGCAATGTTGTTCTTATTAATTGCATCTATTTATCCTATCATAAATATGACAATATGTCAAAACCTACTGTATAGAAGAAATCACCTTATAAATCGGCGTGATAATCGCGAATATCAGGAACCCAACCCCCAAACCAAGTACAACCATAATTGCAGGCTCCATAGCTGCAGTCAAAGCCTTCACCGTCTCCTCAACTTCCCTCTCAAAATACTCAGCTACCCTTGTCAATGATTCATCCAATTTACCTGTTTGCTCACCTATTTTCACCATTTGGATAAGAATAGGCGGAAAAATAGAACCTGCTTCTAACGCATCGCCAACTGAAATTCCCTTTTCCACCCGCTTCGCCAACATAACAACTTCTGTCTTATAAACATAATTATCTACGACATCCGCGCTCCGAAGCAACGACTCAACCACCAATGATCCTGATCCAACCAAAAGACCCAGGGTACGAGCGAATTCAACCATCAACGATTTAGATATCAATTTACCAACAAATGGAATTTTCAAAACAATCCTATCAATTACACGTCTTCCTGATTCCTTTCCATACCACTTCCGGAATATATAAAACATCAAAAAGAAAACGCTGATAATCATCCACCAGAATTTAGCGAATATATTCGATGAGCCAATAATAATTGATGTCGATAAAGGAAGTGTAACCCCCATGGTTTCATAAAAATTATTCAATTGCGGAATTGCGAAAACCATCATAATAATAACGACGCCAACCATCATAACAATAACGATGACAGGATACGTAAGAGCGCCTTTGACAGTAGATTCTAACTTCATTTGCTTCTCAAGATTCTCTGAAAGACGCAAAAGCACCTTATCTAGAAGTCCTGAAGATTCTGCCGCCTTGATCAAAGAAATATAAATAGGTGAAAATAAATGAGGATACTTCCCAAGAGCAATAGAAAAAGAAGAACCTTCCTCTATATTGACAATAATTCCCTGTAATATATCACTTAAGGTTGGATTTATTATCTGTTTTTTCATAATATTGAGTGCCTGCATAAGCGTAAGTCCTGACGTAAGCATAGAGGAAAGCTGTCGTGTAAAAAAAATGAGGTCGTTTCGCGAAGTACGATTGAGAAATGGCAAAAGACGACGAAGGCTATAATTTTTCCCCTCCGAAATAACAATAGGGAGCAATTGATGTTTATGTAAAAAATACCCTGCTTCTTTTACGTCTTTTGCTTCAATTATCCCACGTATAGCCTCTCCATCCTGAGTTACCGCCCTATAATAAAGTTTCATAAAGGATTCCCCGCGTTATCCTATTTTTCTGAAAAATTCATTCTCGCGTAACGTATAAGCCCTCGCGTCGTCAATAGAAACTATACCGCTCCGGACAAGATCAGCAAGAGAATCGTCAAGAGTGATCATCCCTACATCTTTTGAAGTTTGAAGTATAGTATCGATAAGATGTGTCTTTCCATCACGGATATTATTCGCGACCGCGGAATTACCGATAAGAATTTCAACTGCCGGAATCCTGCCTCCCCCGATTTTTGGCAACAACCTTTGCGAAACAATACCCCGCAAAGTCGCGCCCAATTGCAGCCGGATCTGGGGACGCTGGTCAGCCATAAATGAATCAACAATTCTATCAACACTCTGTGCGGCAGAATTAGTATGAAGTGTTGAAAAAACCAAATGACCTGTTTCAGCTAATGTAATTGCAGCTTGTATTGTTTCCGGATCACGCATTTCTCCAATCAAAACAACATCCGGATCTTCACGTAAAGCAGACCTGAGCGCCATCGACCACCCGTGGGTATCTATTCCCATTTCTCGTTGAGAAATAATACTGTTGCTTCGTGGATAAATAAATTCTATCGGATCTTCGATCGTTAATATATGAACTGCACGGTCTAAATTTATCTCATTAATAATTGCTGCCAAAGTACTCGATTTCCCATGACCTGAAGGACCTGTTACAATAACAAATCCTTGCTTTAATTTTGAAAAATCATGAATTATTGGAGGAAGATTAAGCTCCTCAATTGTCTGTACTTTTGGAGATAAAAAACGAAAAGCTGCCGCGAGATATCCTTTTTCATAATAAGCGTTAATACGGAATCTTCCAACCTCTTCTCCCACATTACCCCTAAAACTAAATGAAAAATCCAATTCTTTATTTGCTAAAAGTAATTCCTTCTGTTCTGGTGTCAAAACCTGGAAAATCATTCGTTCAAGAGTTTCTGCTTGCAATGGGGGACTGCTGCTGACAAAACGGAGCACGCCGTCAATACGTATTATCGGAGACATCTGCACAAGCAAATGAAGATCGGACGCTTTATTTTTAATCACTAA
>JAHIGH010000214.1 GCA_018900295.1 Patescibacteria group bacterium
AATCAATCATCCCCTTTAATCCGTGTTCTTTATATATTCGCGTCAATTATCTTTTTTGCTGTATATATAATTTTCTGGCTCAAAATCTTCAAATACCCCACCCCATTCCTGCCATTCTAGTTTTAGTTTTTCCCGAGCCTAATTAAGCCCTAAAATATTTGAGGATATCCTGAAGAGTCAACAATTCTATCTTCCCGCTTTTTCTCTCTTTCAATTCTATTTTATCTCCAGACCTGGGACTCACTACCAACCGTACCGGAATTCCAATCAGGTCAGCATCCGCGAACTTTTCCCCCGCTCTTATATCCCTATCGTCATACAACACGTCAACCCCCGCCTTTTTAAGCTCATCATATATTTCCTGCCCGAAACTTTTGACTTTTGACTTTTGAATTTCTATCAGGTGCGCTTGAAACGGCGCAACCGCTTCCGGCCAAACAATACCCTTCTCATCATTGTATATCTCAACAATCGCGGCCATTGTCCTGGCGAGTCCGATACCATAACACCCCATATAATAAGGCTTCTCACTTCCGTCAACATCGGTAAAACAAGCTCCTCTCATTTTTGAAGAATAATGAAATCCAAGCTGAAAAATATTACCAACCTCAATGCCGCGCTTGGCAACAAGTATTTTTCCATGAGGAGACAAATATCCGGGCCGCGCAAACGCGATATCTCCCTCAATATCCAAAGTATAATCGCGGTCTATATTGACATTTAGCAGATCCAAATACTTGACATTTGCTCCTGTATAAGCATTCTTAATTGTACGAAGAGATATGTCCCCGATAATTACAAGATGTTTTCCTGACTTTTTTGCCTTTTCGGCAAGACCAATCGGCGAAATAAAACCAGGCTCAGAACCGATCTCGCGTATCTCTCTCTCAGTAGCATGACGTAATTTATATACTTTCGCCAAATGCATCAGCTTTATTTCATTAACTTCCAAATCGCCCCTGATAACAGCCAGGATCATATTGCCTTTTTCATCAACCATCATCAAATCCTTTATTTGCTGCCACAAAGGCATGTTGTGAAGCTTGACGCCATCCTCCATAGTATTACCTCTCATCGCTTTGACTTCTTCCATCGGCTTTTCCTTTTCATCTATATTTTTACTGTCTCTCTGGAACTGTGCAACTTCTTCATGCGCCGCATATTCTCCGTCATCTGTCATAAAAAATTTACTTTCCCCGATCTGGCTTTCGACGACAAATTCATGACAATATTCCCCGCCTATATACCCATTATCTGA
Organism: Patescibacteria group bacterium; assembly: GCA_018900295.1. Lineage (GTDB taxonomy): Bacteria > Patescibacteriota > Microgenomatia > Levybacterales > UBA12049 > JAHIGH01. The sequence continues at coordinate 1,259 of JAHIGH010000214.1, forward strand.
TTCAACAATAAGTGTTTTAAGTCCCAATCTCTCAAAAATTTTTGTATAAGTATCTCCCATTTTTTTGTACCACTTCTTGAAATCTTCTTCTGTCGAATGGAAAGAATATCCGTCCTTCATGACGAACTCCCGAAGACGCAAGAGCCCTCCGCGGGCCCGCATCTCATCACGAAATTTTGTAGAAAATTGATAGAGGATAAACGGTAAATCTTTATAGCTGATTTGAAATTTACGGACCAAATCAACAAGCATTTCCTCAGCAGTACCGCCGAGAACAAATTCCGTCTCACTGCGGTCTTTAATTGACATCAGCTCAAATCCTACTGAACTCGTCCGGTTAGTTTCTTTCCATAAAGATTTTGGATGTAGTATAGGTGTAATCATTTCTTGCGCTCCGGTCTTGTCCATTTCTTCTTTTATAATACTCTGGATTTTTTGATGCACACGCATACCAAGAGGAAGAAGATAATATCGTCCCGCAGTACTCTCGCGGATATACCCCGCTCGATAAAGTAATTTATGGGAAATAAGCGTAGCATCTTTTGGGGATTCCTTAAACGTCTTCCCAAACAAATGTGAATACCTCATAACTTTATGAACTTTATAACTTTATAAACTCTCAACTTTCTTTACCTCGTGTCCTCCGAACTGATTACGTAGGGCCGCCACGAGCTTCGCTGCAAAACTATCCCTCACTGCCTTATCATACTGTGATCGTTCCCGGAATTCCAAGGACTTCGCGATAACATCAACAGGCACATGTTCTGCATGGGCCTCCTCAATCGTCCATTTTGCCTCTCCGGTCGCGCTAATTACCCCCTCTATATTTATAAAACCCGGATCTTCCCTAAATGCATTCACCGCCATATCTAAAAGAAAACTCCTGATAATACTGCCCCGCTGATATATATTTCCGACGTCAAGCAAATTAAGCGAGTAAGGCGACTTCTCAAGCACTCCAAATCCCTCTCCCAGCGCCTGCATCATCCCATATTCAATTCCATTATGTACCATTTTTACGAAATGACCCGCTCCTCCTGTACCAAAATAATTATGCGCCCCCTCGGGAGTTACCAAACTATCCAAAGCCGGACAAATATACTCATAGCCCTCTTTATTCCCACCTGCCATAAGACAAAATCCATCTTCAAGCCCCCGTACGCCTCCTGAAACCCCAATCCCTAAAAATTTAATCCCCTTGGGGATAAATGCATCAAAACGCCGATGTGTATCCTTGAAATGCGCGTTACCACCGTCAATAACAATATCTCCGGGCTCTGCAATATTAACAATCTCATTAACTACATTCTCTGTTGCTTCTCCTGCAGGAACCATCAACCAAAAAACTCTCGGTTTCAAAAGCATATCTCGCAAACTTTCTATACTATAAGAAATTTTCAATTTCCCCTTTACAATATATTCACCCTTATCAATTTTAAGTTGATCCAATACATCTCTCGACCTGTTCCACACAACCACATCATGACCCTCTCTCAAGAGTTTCTCCATCAAACGGCTCCCCATCTTTCCAAGACCCAAAATACCAATCTGCATAGTTCTATGTAATTATTAACTAATCAAACAAATTTTTCAACTCCCTGCCCTCCTAAGATCGCTCCGTGAGCCGTGCACGAATAGTGCAGAAAGGCGAACGGCAAGATCAGGAGGGTCATATCCACTTCCTTCCATCCTTCTCAATCAAAACATTTGCCTCCTGAGAACCCCAGGAACCAATCTTGTAAGTCGGAAGAACAAATTTTTCTGAGTCATTTTGATTTTTCCATCCCTCCATAATTTGAGAAATAAGACTCCATGAGCTCTCAAGCTCATCGGAACGGTTAAAAAGCGTCTGATCCCCTGAAAAAATATCCAATAAAAGCTTCTCGTATGACACATCCTTGTGTCCCCCAAACTCCTCCTTATACAAAAATTTCATATCAACAGTACCCAATGCAAGCTGCGATTTAGCTCCGCTTATAGGAGGACGTTTCACTACAACGCGCATTCCGATTCCTTCATTCGGTTGAATTCTGATTGTAAGTACATTTCCGATTTCCGGACAACCGTATTCCTTAAATAGAACACTACAGGTCTGTTTAAAAACCAGCTTTATTTTCACTACATTCTTAGCCATCCCTTTACCGGCACGTATATAAAAAGGGACATTCTCAAATCGTTTTGTATCGACAAAAAGTTTCATCGCGACAAAAGTCTCAGTCATTGAATTTTCTGCCACCTCCGATTCTTTCTTATACCCCTCATATTGTCCGCGTATAACTTGACTTGTGACGTCCTCGGGCCGGATACTTCGTATTGCCTTAATAGCGGCCGCTCTTACATTTCGTACATCTTCGCGGGCAAAACTTTTTGGCTGCTCCATGGTGATAGTTGCCAAAAGCTGAAGGAGATGATTTTGCGCTACATCCCGCATAATTCCAATACCATCAAAGAAGCTTCCGCGGCTGCCGATACCGGCTTTTTCAGCAAAGGTTATTTGCACATGATCTAAGTAATTTTTATTCCAAACAGGCTCGAAAATACCATTCGCGAAACGAAATGCCAATACATTCTGCACAGTCTCTTTAGCCAAATAATGGTCAACACGATAAATTTGTCTCTCTTTAAAAATCTCAGACAACCTTTTATCAAGTTCTCTCGCGTTTTCCAAATCGCGGCCAAATGGTTTTTCTATTGCGAGCCTGGTTCGTATACTGCGTGCCAATTTAGATTCCTTTAAATTATGGAGAATTGAGAGATATTTATCCGGCGGCGTAGCCAAATACAACAAATGAGTCATATCCCCTCCCGCTTCAGCATCAAATGTGTCAAGTTTTTTATTTAATTGCGCGTAACCGGAAAATTCATCAAAATATCCTTGCTGATAATAAATATTTTCCGCAAAATTACCCCATCGCTTTACTTCCGACCCTTTTACGCACAACTCCTCTCGAAGAAATTTCCTATATTCTTCGTCTGTAAAAGACCTGCGGGCAAAACCGACAATATAAAATTTTTCGCCAAGTAAACCTTTATCAAAAAGAGAAAAAAGTGCCGGAAACAATTTATGCTGTGCCAAATCCCCAGTACCGCCGAAGATAACAATAACAAATGGACTCATACCTCCATTCATATTCTACTATCTCCTCAACACTTTTAGCAATGACGAAAATAAGAGGCTCATCCAAAAAATCAAATCATCTGCCATTGCATTGTAAATTATCCTATATTTCCTGATCAGTGATCATCAAAGTCTTCCGGGCAATCTCCGGCCTTTTATAAAACCTCCCCGGAACCTCCTCCGGCGAAGACGGATCACTTCCATCTTGAAAAACCAACTCAAGCGCCCTCGCCTTAGACGAGCCAAAAACCAACACGAGCAAAATATCCATCATAGTCAAACCCATAAAAGTCATGGTCACCCTCTCTCCATACCTCCCGCTCTCATCATTATATTCAACAACCAAATCTGTAGTATTATATATGTCAGACTTTTGACTTTTGACTTTTGCCTGCCCCGCGAAGCCTTGCCTGCCAGACGTAGCCTTGGCGAAGCCTGGGCGAAGTGGGGATTTTTGATCTTCGGCCGGTATACCTGCTATGTGTCCATCCGCTCCAATTCCAAGTATCCCAATATGTTTGGGGAATGTGCTTTGAAGAGAGCGGAGTTTAGCGTCATACTCGCGTGCGGTCTCTTCCCTGCTCAATCCTGCTTGCAAAATAGGATAAAAAGGAATATCCAGCATTTCCAGATATCTTAAAAAACCTGTATCTCGGATCATCTTCTCATTACTATTCTCATGAAGTTTTAATCCATATCTTTCATCAACCATCCCTACCGCGCCTGGCACCACACTCTCTTCACGCGCTAATTTACTATATAACTCCTTTGGCGTGTTACCTCCTGAAAGATATAAGACAGATTTTTTATCTACAATTAATGAAAGAATATTCGGGGCCAATTCAAAACCCTTTTGCTGATCCACTACTTTGACAACCGAAACACCGCTATATATATGTGTCAAAACATTCTGCTCTACAAGAAAATGTGCCAACTCATTAACCATATCCATTCAAAATAGATGTCATTGCGAGAAGCACCACGATAGTGGGCGACGAAGCAATCTCTCTCAATAACTGGATTGCCGCACTCCTTTCAGTCGCTCGCAATGACAACCAGTGAACACTTACTTTACAAACTGCGCAATATCCTTATACGTAACAAGTATTATCAAAAGGAATAAAAAAGCCATACCGATGGAATTAATATATCCCTCAACCTTCGGACTCATCTTTACACCAAAAACCCCCTCCACGAGAATGAAAGACA
>JAHIGH010000215.1 GCA_018900295.1 Patescibacteria group bacterium
CCACACCAAAAAGTTCCGCAATTTTTGCCTGCGTGAGCCATATATTTTCATTGCGTAAAAATACTTCTACTTTTACTTTCCCGTTTGGGGTAGTGTAAAGTAAAAATTCAGTGAATCTATTTTGCATAACACTTTGATTATCTTTTTTCATAGCTGGTAGGAATTATATGAAACTTATCACAATCAGAGAATAATCTTATCTTTTCCTCCTGTTTTTTTACTACACTTAACTCATGCCCTCATTTCAAATTAACCAAACCGCCTGGAGAGTGGTAGTCGCTATTCTTGACCCTCTTCAAGTGAAAGTAAATCAAATGCTTCAATTTGTTGCATTCCTGATCCGACAAATCCCTGGATAGAGCTTAATATTTTCGCTAGACTTTTTGTCTGTCTGTCAATTTGAGTTTCTCTATCAGCCCACAACCTGGTATAAATTGTCCTTTCTTTATTAACTTGTTCTCTTTGTGCATGCAATGCTTCCGCGAGCTCTCGAACTTGTTGTGCAAACTGGGTACTGCTAAAATACGCAATTAGTTGATCGCCTTTATTCCCTTTATTTTCATTGATCCATTTTTCTCTTGCTACGCTAATCAGGGCTTCTCTTAAGATTGTACCTATAGATTCAACGAGTGCCTGACTACACACCCATATTCCGTCAATTTGCGCCATTCCATTTGTAGCTTGTTTTGGTAAAGTTGTTGTTACAATAATGCCAAACTGCGCCTCTTCTCTCAACAGATCTTCTTTTAATTTCGAGATAAAATCAGCTTTAAATATATTCGTTCGTTTACATTCCCAAAGTATTTTTCCACAGGGCATGCCTTTTCTACTCCTGACAAGTTGTTTTATGTCCGAACCGTTTTTAAATTTTTCGACTTCTGCTATTTCGTCATCAGGGAACAATTCTGTTAATATACGCTGTACATTGAGCTCCAATACCTCTCCCTGGAGTGGTTGTGAGCCCTGTTGAATTTTTCTTTGAAGCTCGAGTATTTGTTTTTCTGCGTCCTGAAGTTTTTTATCTTTCTCTGCAATTCTCAAACCCAATTCCTCTTGAGCCTCCCTCTTGGCTGCTTGTTTAATTTTGTCCTGACCTTCAAGTAGTTTTTTTTCGTACTCAATATCTAATTTATCTTTTTCGTCTTTTAGTTCACGCATCTGTTTGAGCGTACCCCTAATCTGTTCCTGGAGCTCTTTGTTTTGTTTTTCTCTCGCTTGAGCTTCTTCCTGTGTTGATGTGATTTTATTTTCCAATTCCAGCCTGATTTTATTTTCAGCTTCTTTACGGACGGTTTCGGTAGTTTTCTTTCTTGTTTCCTCTAATTCCTGCTCATGCGCCAAACGTAATTTATTCTTCTCATTCTTCATTTCACCCATGAGTTTAGATTGTTCTTCAATTTGTTCCTGAAGTTTGGCATTTTGCTTTGTTTTAGCTTCCGCCTCCTGTTTAGTTGCTTCCATTGATTCTTGCAATTCCTGTTTTATTTTCTTTTCCACTTCAAGGCGGACAGTTTCAGCAACCTGTTTTTTAGCGACTTCCAGCTCTTTTTTATTATCTAAAGCGAGTTCGTCTTTCTCGCGCTTTAATTTCTCAACTACCTCTTGATGCTTTTCCTGTACTTCCCGAAGTAGTTTTTCTTCCAGCTCATGCTTATATGCATCGGTTGGTTCAAAAGACTTGCTACAATATGGACATTTAATTTGTGTGTTCATATTCTTATTTTCTTTGACTAACTAAATCGTATTTTTTAGTAAAATTTCATAGTGTTTAGGATCTGATTCTTTGACTATATTCAACAAAATTTTTATTGCATCCTTACTTTCGCTTTTATCTTTATGCTCAATTGTGCTTGTAGGGTCTGAATTATGAGAAAATTCATTAACCAATTTGTATGCCTTGTTCCAATCCGAAGCACTTATTTTTTCATTTTCTTTCTTGCCCTCATTTAATTCATTTATAATCGCCTCCATTTTTTGCTTTTGGTGTCTTGAATCTGGAATCTTAAAATCCGCGAAAATATCAAAAAATCTTCTCGCCATATTTCCGATAGTGTAAAAATCTTCATATTGAGTATCTTGTTTCTCTGAAAATTCTTTGAGTTTAGCAAATAAAAAGTGATATTCCGATTTATAATTTCGCAATGTTTTATCAAGCTCAACGATTTTTGCTTTTCGCACATCTAATTCGGTAAAATTTTCAACCATGAAAAATTCACAAGGCATTGGTTTATCTACCTGCCCACTTGTTTTTGGTTTTTCATTGGCTTTATTCCTTACATGATTGTTCTTGTTGATAAACCACTCCTTCACCAAATTAAAAAGTTGAAAATTATGGGTAGAAATAAAAAGTTGCCCCGCTTCTTTGAAATGGGTGCTTATCAATGAAAAACAATGATAAATAAAATTTGAATCAAAACTGGAAATCGGATCATCAATAAAAATAATACCGTCCTTGATTTTAAATTCTTTTTCTTCAACCTTAACAATAAAGTACGAAAAGGCTATTGCGGTCTTTTCGCCCTCGCTTAAATTTTTGGCAGGTTGCCCGTCTCTTTTGATGATATAACCTTTCTTATCACCGTCTAATTCTAGTTTTATTTCTTCTCTGCCAAAAAATTCTTTTAAGTGTTTATTGATTTTTTCAATTGCCTTGCCGATATTTGAATTCTTTTTCTCTAATTCAGATATGTCAGTATTATTCTTATTTACAACCCCTAATACTTCTTTTTCCTTTATTTCCGATCCTTTAAGATCGCTTTCAAGTTTTTTATAATCTTGCTCGGAGAGGGCAACAGCAATAGAATGCAATTCTAATTTTTCTCTAGTCTTTAGTACTTCCGTAGCATGATTTTTTGCCCTTTGATTATGGTTTAAAATAATTTTGTTAAGTTCATCGATGATTTCATTTAATAAATCATTATAGTTTTCTGGAGCTTTAACCATTTCTGGAATATCAGGATCGAAAGGATTCTTATATTTTTGTTCTAACCACATCTCGGATTGCCAAAGCCAATCATTTTGTTTTTTAATGATTTCATTATATCGTTTTGCCTTGGCTTCATAGTCATTTCTTAAGTCAGGATACAATTCTACATTTTTTTCAGGAATATTTGTTAATTTTTCTTTTTTAAGGCTTTCTATAAGACGCTTAATGGAGCTTTGCAAATCTTCATAGTCCTTACTAAAATGTCTCGCCAATGAATCAAAAAGATTGCTATCTAAATCATTTTCACAAAAAAGACATTTTTTAAATTGATTTTTAGATTTATGGATGTCAAATCCTTGTTTCACCCAATTGTTTAATTCTTCATCAAGCCCACCGTCAACATCTTCGGGGTCCTTTAATCTTTGAAGTAATTCTGAAACAACTTTTTTATCAAGCAAGGATTTTACCCGCGTAAAAAGGAAGTTGAAATTAACAAGCGGTAATTTAGAAAGAGTAAGTTGATCTTTTTCGGCTTCGCTTTTACTTATTGTCTCATTTTTTTTCTTATCTTCATCAGAAAGTATTTTGTCTGTAAACTTATCAACCCCAATACTGTTGATTTTTGCTTCAACCTTTGTTTTGTTATAGTTTTTATCAAAAAGCATATTGGCGATTTCTCGACCTAGACCAGTTAAAAAACTACTCTTCGCTTCTTCTTTTGTAGCCTTATTCTTTTTTGCTTCCTCAAGAGCTTTACCGAGCGTAATTTTATCTGCTTTCAATTGTTCAAGTTGTTTTTTGCTTTCTATGTCTTCTTCGCTTACATAAATAATCGGGTTACAAGAATCTAAAGGATCGAATGAGATATTATCGACAATGAAGTCTTCATTAAAAACTTTGATTGGCAAAGTATTCGTAATAGTATCAGTATTTTTTATTGTTCCGTTGTCACTTGTCTTTATTTCAAACTCTCCATTCTCTGGATATTGATTAAATTTATCTTTATCATATACGCATTTTTTTTCACAACTCGCGAAAACGCGGGAAGCCGTTGTTTTTCCACTTCTGTTCCAGCCATAAATTAGATTAAACTTCTTGAATTCTGGTAGTTCCGTCTTCCAGGAAAATTCATGAAAAATTCCAAAGTTCCGTAATTTCGAGATTTTAATAATCATAATTCTTAAACCTCATCAATTTCTTTCATAACTCTACTTGTTTCTACTAAGGCAACGATCATTTTTTGATAATGCTCTAAATCTTCATTTGTTAGTACTCGTCCTTTACGATCTTTGAGCCATTTTTGCGCGGGTTGGTAGCCGCCTATGTAGAAATTCCAGGCGACTTCCGGAACATTGCCAAAATATTGTTTATCGTTTATATAAACTTTTTCATCTTTATAAACCGGTTTTTCTACAGCATCAGTTCCCGATTCCGGATAGGTAGTAATAAATTTATTGACTTTTGGAGATTCCAACAGGTGAAGCTGGCGGAGTTCTTGACCCATCTCAACTAACTTTTTGAAGGTCTTAGCGTCTTTGGGATATGGCACACGGGGAAAATCAATTTTCAAAAACTCCTTATATTTCTCACGATAGTTTAGTGAATGTAAAACTGCATAAATATAATCAAAAATATCTTCTGGCAAAACTTTGCCAACAATTTTCTCAATTTCGTTGACTATTTCTGTTTTAAGATTCGGAGTCTTAGCTTCATCTTCATGGTAGAGATAAAGAGGAAAAACATAAGTTTGAAATCCATAAAAATTTAATTCCATTAAACTATTAATAGAATAAACAGTGTTGTAAATCCTTGTATTCACTAGACCTCTCATTAAACAAAGTCCTATATTTGATTTCAGTAAGTTTCTCATAAGATGCCTCCTTGAATCTCCTCTTGGTATCATTTCATTTATTTTATTTAATGGATAATAAGTGTAACGCACATCAAATGGTTTGTAAAAAACGGGTTGTATATTTTTGTAATCTCCTGTTTCAAATAAACTTCTCTTTTCTTCTAATTTCCAGTCGTGAGTATCTTTAAATTTATATTTAGAATGGATTATATCGTTACCCAGCCTGTTCATGTCCTCCAGCAACTCCTCTACACTTTTCTTGTCGAAGTGGTTTTTTACCAATAAGTTGTCTTTTCTGAATTTAATACCACTGCCATAATTGAGAAACAATTCATCAATCCTAAATCCTTTGTTATATTCTTCTTCCAATGAGAAATTTTTTGGTACAAAAAAATAATATGGTTCAGAATATTTAAGTTCTTGCCATTTAATACTTTTCAAATCTTTTTTATTAAGTGCATCAAATTTCTCTATCCTCTTTCCATATAAATCTGCGTGATGTACTTTGCCCAAGTCTCTTTTTTCTCTTTCTTTCCGAATAAATATATTTATGGATACGCCTTGCTGAATATCAAAGACATTTTCATCTTTACTATTATCTGGTGCGGTTTCTTTCTTTTTAGAATTTCCATGCAGATCAAGAATGTAGATATCATTAAAGGTTTCTAATAAGTGTTTTCTCATCTGTCTGTGTGTAATACCGTCAATGAATGAGTTATTTGTGATCATTGCAACAATTCCGCTGCTGTTTTTTTCAATAAAATGCTCAGCAAAACGAATGAATTTAACGTAGTCATCTGATAGAGAGTTAATGTTCTGCTCGTTTAAGCCAAATTTGTAAGCTTTTGTTAGGTTTTGAATCCACTCTCCTTTATTTGAAGAGCTCACGCTGTACGGAGGATTTCCTACAATTACCATTATCGGCTTTTCATTTTTTATCTTTGATGCTGCTTTTGCCTCCTCGGCAATGCTTGCTCCAAAATCAAAAGCCAAAAGTTCTGGCTGTTTATTAACATCCTCAAGTGAGTTGGTTAGATAAATACCAAGCCGCGCTTTGCCAGTGCGGGTTTCATTAAAGTACAAAAATCCTGTTTCTTTAAGCGCCATACTCAACTTCAAATGAGCGATGGTATAAGGCGCCATCATCAATTCAAAACCGTATAGTCGAGGAAGTAAATCGTGGTGAACATATGACGGCCAACGTCCTTTCTGACCATTATTTTTTATCCGGGTATAGATTTTCCCTATAACATCGCTAATAAAGGTACCTGTTCCTACAGCCGGATCAAGGATTTGAACTTTATGGATACCATCTTCAGTTTTTGAAGTATCAGCTAATCCTTCTGCAAGATTGAATTCTTTTTCAAGCAAATAATCCACAGAACGTACGATGAACTGAACAATGGGGAGCGGAGTATAATACGCCCCCATTTTTTTACGGAGCGCATCGTCATATTCTTTCAAAAAATCTTCATAAAAATGAATAACCTGATCTTGGCCTCTTTGAGTGCCTTTTTTAGAGCTGACCTCAAAATGCTGTTTCATCAGTTCAGCAACGTTTGCATGCAAAAAGACTGTACATAATTCATCAACAATGTATGAGAGCCGTTTTTCAAAGTTTCTTCCTGCTATATGTTCGAAAAAATGTCCCAAAAATGGATTAGAAGCAGGAATAAGATCCCTAGCCTCCTGGCGGCTAAATGAGTCTAAAGAATTGTCATAAAATCGTGCTACAAAAAGACCGTAAACAAGTGTCTGAGCATACATGTCTGCAAAAGAATCTGTTGTAAGATCGTGGACGAGAAGTCTTTTAATAGTTTCATAAACTTTCATGAGTTCGGAGTTCTTACCTGATTCCGATGCCAAAATTTCTTTTATGTTGTTTCGGATTCTTTGTCCTTTTCCTCCCATTATCTTGGCAAGATGTTTGCCTGATTTAATTGGTTCTTTGTGTGATTGAGTAAAATCTATAAATGTTTTGGTAAGATACTCAAAATTGTTTGGAAATGGGGTAATTATTCGACTGTTTTTATCGTATTCCGCAATCTTTATTGGTTCACCGTAGGCTAAACCGTTGCGGTAAAAACGAAATTCGACGTAATCGGTAAGCACGAGATTTGCATAACCGAAATACCGAGACATTTGCTCTGATTTTTCAACTTTGTCTAATGATATACCGATATCTTTTGCTTCAATGTATAAAATTGGTACATCGTGGTGGATCACTACGAAATCCGGTTTGTTGCCTTGTTTGGCTCTGGCATCATGATCAAAGCGGGAAACATTAATAGATTCGAAAATTCCTTTTAGTAAAATTTCAAAATCAGTACG
>JAHIGH010000216.1 GCA_018900295.1 Patescibacteria group bacterium
AATATAAAAACAGGAGATGCGACTATTGTTGCTAATATAGTCAACTTCGTAAATAACAACATCGTAGGCAATGGAAAATTAGTAGTCACCGTAGTCAATGTCTTCGGCAAATGGTTGGGTAATTTCTATACTCCTGACCACCCGAAACCAGCCAAAGCCCTCGCCCAAGCCGAACCAACGCATGATAATATACCAACCCCATCCCCAATAAAAGTCGGTAACGGAGGAGGAGCGACTAATAAAACTGCAAACACTACACCAACTCCCGCTCCGACCAATGCGCCAAGCACAGGATTCGTGGCAGGCGTATCACAATCAATTCAAAATACGATTACCAATATATTACAGCCCCAAACCAATAATCCGGGAACAAATGAGACTACCGGAACAAAAAATAATAACGGCGCTGCGGTAACAGTAAAAGTCGCGGGGATAAGCGACACGAATAATAGATTACTGGCGGACGCTGCTCCTGAAAATAATTTCTCCGCGAAAACAAAAGGCGTCAAAATCAATCTGGCCTGGCTGGTTCTTATATTACCAATATTCGGAGCTTTAATTACCAGAAAATATCTAATCAGGTTCTGGAAAAAATAGAAATTTAACTGCCCCCTATTACTCCCTTTGTCATTGCGAGGAGTGAGGAACGAACGACGAAGCAATCTCTATAAAACAGAGTACAAGATTAACCATGAAAAACTCTATCTTAAATAAATTCCTGCTCACGGTCGCGAGTTTTGCGATAACCACAATCGCTTTTGTACCGGGAGCGAATGCGGAAAGCATATCCATTACAGGAAACGGAGAAGGCTCATCAAGCGAAGTAAATATCAGCAACAATACTGAGACAAACATTCAGCAAACAAATACCGCCGAGATAAATAATAATGTCGATACAACCGCCGATACTGGAAATAACACAACTGATAATAATACCGGCGGAAATAATGATATAACAACAGGCGACGTATCCCAAACAATTGATATTTCAAATGAAACCAATACTTCAATTGTAGATCAGAATTGCTGTGTTACACCTACTCCAGCTTCGACAATTACCATTAGCGGAAATGGAACTGATTCCAACAACAGTACCTCGCTTACATCCATTTATCAAACAACGGTCGTCATAAATCAAAACGCTAAAATAATGAACTCCATCACCGAAACAGCAAACACCGGAAATAACTCAGCCGACAATAACACCGGAAAAGTATCTATTCATACAGGGGACATCGTCTCCGCAAAAAATATCAATAATAACTCAATTAACTCTTCGCGCGTATCAATTTCCAACAATTCCAATAATGATACGCAAGTAAAAATTTCAAATAACGGTGGAGGATCAATTAACAATATTACTTTCGATAAAAACAACACAACCATTATATCCATCAACAACTCTTCAAATATCACCAACAACATCACATCCGACCTCAATACCGGAAATAACCATGCTGACGGAAATACAGGCGATGTTATTATCAGGACAGGAGACATCATCTCTGCAATAGAGATTCAAAATCGAACAAATCTCGATGATATAACAATTGCGTGCACTGATCCCGACCAACCCGATCCTGATCCGATTACTGATCCCGTAGAAGATCAAAATATAGACCCTATACAACCACCCAAAGATTTACCGCCAACACCAAGACCAATCGACCCGACTTTTTTAACTAATAAATCTACAGGGCCTTCCGATCCGCCGACACAAATCGGACAGGTAGCGGCAGCTGTTGCCTCCATCCTTCCCGCGACCGGAAACAATTTATTATTCTTCGCTCTGATTGGCAACATCATGATGCTTCTCCTGGGTGCCTATTTAAGACTGCGTTCGGGGAACTCGCCGGGATACGCCTTCGCTCTTTAAACCCAAAGCGGACTCCCTCAGTCCGCTTTTTTTGTGTTCATAAATTAATAATTTATAAATAGTACACAATCCTTCCGAAGCTTTAGCGAAGGAGGATATTTTTCTTTATTAGCTTATTGCTGTTGTGCTATAATTCCCCCAAATACATTGAAAATTAAATCATTGTAAATTCATTGAAAATTGAAAATTTATTTGTGTATAAAAAAATTACCTATCACTTGGGCAATCTCTTAATCATCCTATCTCTATCAGGCTTCTCTTACACTCTTTATCCTATCACCCGGATTTATCTCTTCCCTCCGACCATCAACCCCATACAAACACAAAGGGGAATATTCCTTACAATTCCCAAAATTCACGCCCAGGCGCCGATAATAGAAAATGTAAATCCCTGGAACGAAGCGGAATATTCTCAAGCTCTCAAAAAGGGGATTGCTCACGCCAAAGGAACAGCTCTACCCGGTGAAAAAGGCCTGCCTGCCGGTCAGACAGGAACGATTTTTCTCTTCGCCCATTCATCCGGTTCGCCTTGGGAAATCACCTGGCACAACACTATTTTCTTGCGCCTTGTAGAATTACAAAAAGGGGACAATATAGAA
>JAHIGH010000217.1 GCA_018900295.1 Patescibacteria group bacterium
ATAAATGAAGAAAAGCTATTCCCTTCAATAAGACTTTCGCTATTTGTGTAAAAAAGCATAAAAACCCCAAACCCTATTAACACAATAAAAAAAGATGTAATTGCCTTAGCAGCACCAAGATGAGAAGATTTATTCATACATATATGATAAATACTTTTCCCCTAAAATGTCAATACCCCATTTCAATTTTTTTCATAAGTATAGTCATTTGAACTAAAAACATAAGTAACAATTACTCTCATAATAAAATATGTTTCTGTAAGCGTGGCTGCAATAAGAGCGGTAAAAATTGGTTGCAGGTTTACCAACTGTCCATTCTGAAATGCTCTATTTACAACATCAAATACTTGAAAATTCTGCCACGATAATAGTATTGCTGAAAATAAAGATAAACCTATTCTTGACCAATGTTTCAAACCTAATTCTTTCAAACGAGCCTCATCTATTCTCCCCTGCATATCGTGGCTTGCTTTTTCTCTTTTGCCCCACAAATTATCTACATTTGTTATTACAAATGAATCTCTTAATTTTCTTAATTCTACCTGAGATATGATGCTCATGCTGTAAGACCAAGATTCTTCAATCTGAAGTATACGGCTGTGGGAGATACGCCGAATAATGTTGAAAGAACATCTACGTCTTTAGAAATTGAATAATACTTTTTAATTAATTTCTCAGGCATTAACAAACTCGCGGCAAACCAGTTTGCTTCCTGTTCGTTTTCCCGACTTTCCTCGGTAAGATTTAATATTTGCTCTCTTAAAAAAACCTCTGTTTGTTTATTTTCATGAAGAAAATAGTGGCCCAACTCATGCGCGACGGTAAATGCTTTTCTATTAGGAGCTTCGTCCTCCGCGACGTAAATTTCTTGATCCTTTCTATTAAAAACTCCGGATACATTTTTATCTTCAAATTTTCCTGTTTTTAAAATAATATTGTATTTATCAAGAACATTCGATAAGCTAACAGGAAGTTGAATATCATTCAAATTACCAAAAACGTCCTCCAGCACTCCGCTTGCTTTTGCTTCAATTGTGTTAATCTGTCCTGGTGTCATACAATGCCTCCAGAAGAAAGCTTAGCAATTACGAGGCTAAATAACAAGGAGGACAAATCATATCATTTTTAACTTACCGACACAATTTTATATACCACCTCTCCTTTAGGTGTCACAATCCTTATCTCGCTCCCCGCGGACTTCTTCGCTATCGCCCTCCCAATCGGCGATAACAATGATAATTTACCTTGACCCGGATCAGCCTCCAAATCACCAACGATATTAAAAGTTCTTACGCTTTTACCATCTGACAAAGTAACAACACTGCCAATGCCCACCATCTTCGAATTTACCGCCTCCACAACCACTGCTGTTCTTAAATGAAACTTAATTATTTGAAGCCTGTTATCTATAAAAGAAAGCTTGGACCTGGCAGCCTTATAATAACCGTTCTCGCTCAAATCTCCCAACTCTCTCGCTTTTTTCAAATCCTCTACTGCGGCCGGACGTTGAACAAGTAATTCCTGATACTCATTTTTCAATTTATCGTAACCTTCTTTAGTAAAACGTATTTGTGTCATTGCTGACAAATATACCAAAATATTAGCAAAATGTATATATACCCCTCTGCTTTCAAAATGCGAAAATATAATACCTAACGTAGCTTTGAATTTATTGCAATTTAGATTTTGAAAACAATCTAATTTTAATTTTGAAAGCTACGGAGGCATATACCAATTATTCGCAAATTCAAAGCGGAGTGGTATATACCCCTCTTAATTCAATTTGTATAAATAGCGTATAATACCCGGCTTTGATTTTACATATAATAAATAACAAAATCAAAGGAAAGTGGTATAAAAAAATTGTAAGAAAAATATAACAAAAAGTTGACAAGAAATTGAGGGCAAGCTAAACTTACCCCATGGCGGCCGGTCCATACGTATTGACAAAATCTGCTCTACTTAATAATGTCACGCAGGATTGCCCCCGAGCTGCCGAACTGCTGACAGAATACGGCCTGCATTGTCTAACCTGCTTTTTCAGGGAATTTGACACGCTGGAAATGGGAGCCAAAGTACACGGCATAAGCGACGATGAATTAGACAATATGATAACTGAAATTAATACGCAATTAGAAAAAGAATGGGAAAAAACGCAAAACTCAAAAATCAAAGATCAAAGCCAAGTTTAAAAATTAAAGCTTTAAGCTTTTAGTTAGTTTTTGATTTTTGCATTTTGATCTTTGAACTTCTCTAAAAATATGAAAAATACATTAGCAATATCCAGCCTTCATGCCTCAACTACCGGAGGTAAAGAAATCCTCCACGGTATTTCACTTACTGTAAAAAAGGGAGAAATACACGCGATCATGGGTCCGAATGGCGCTGGTAAATCAACTCTTGCCCAAACCCTCATGGGTCATCCCGGTTTCAAAATCACGCAAGGGAAGATAATAATAAATGGTGTAGATATTTCCCATCTCCCGCCCGACCAACGGGCCAAAAATGGATTATTTTTAGGCTTCCAGTACCCGATTGAGGTGCCGGGAGTCAATTTTGACAATTTCCTGCGTATGGCCATAAATGAAAACCAAAAAAAAGGGGTTAAGAAAATTTCTCCCCTTGCCTTTCGTCAACAATTAACGGATCAAGCCAAACGTCTCGCATTTTCCAAAAACATTATCGGGATGGCGCTGAATGAAGATTTTTCAGGCGGAGAAAAGAAAAAAGCTGAAATATTGCAATTTGCTTTAATAAAGCCTGAATTCGCTATTCTTGATGAACCTGATTCAGGCCTTGATGTAGACGCGCTTAAATACATCGCTAAAACCATTCTATCACTTGATTACCCGTTCGGCCTTATCCTCATCACGCATTATCAACGGATATTACATTACATCAAGCCGGATTTTGTCCATATCATGATCAATGGCAAGTTAGTAAAATCCGGCGATTCATCCCTCGCAAAAGAGATCGAAAAAAAAGGCTACGAAGGATACCTAAATAATGTGTCATTGCGAGAAGCGCCACGATAGTGGGGCGGAGGCCAAAAGCCGAGCCCGCCTGCTTGACAGGGGAGGACGACGAAGCAATCTCTTTCAACAACGGGATTGCCGCGCTCCTTTCAGTCGCTCGCAATGACAATAATTTAATGAAGACTCACCCACTCATCAAAAACGCATACAACTTAGGTTTTCACAAACCGGAGTCATCGGTTTTCAGAACTCCCAAAGGCCTAAATCGGGAAATTGTAGAATCAATTTCTCGCTTCAAGCAGGAACCGGCTTGGATGCTCGATTTTCGCCTGCAGGCACTCAAAATATTCGAACAAAAAAAAATGCCCTCCTGGGGTGTCGATTTATCTGAAATAAAATTCAACGATCTATATTACTATATTAGCCCCGCCAAAAAGAAATTCCGCCGCTGGAAAGATGTGCCCAAAGACATTAAAGACACATATGAAAAAATCGGTATCCCGCAAGCAGAACGCAAATTCCTGGCAGGTGTTGGAAGCCAGTATGATTCGGAAGTTATATATCATAACTTGAAAAAAAAATGGGAGGAGCAGGGAGTGATCTTTACCGATACGGATACAGCACTTCAAAAATATCCTGATATTATCAAACAACATTTCGGGACAATTATTCCTCCGAATGATAATAAATTTTCAGCCCTTAATAGCGCAGTCTGGAGTGGCGGTTCATTTATTTATATTCCAAAAGGCGTACACGTTGAAATCCCACTTCAAGCCTATTTCAGGATTAACGCTGCTAACATGGGACAATTTGAGAGAACTTTGATAATTGCCGACGAAGGAAGTTATCTTCATTACATAGAAGGTTGCTCCGCGCCGATCTACACCACAAACTTACTCCACTGCGGAGTTGTTGAAATAATTATTAAAAAAGACGCGCGGGTGCGCTACACGACTATCCAAAATTGGAGTAATAATGTATATAATTTAGTGACTAAAAGGATGCTGATTGAAGAGAAAGGTTTCGGGGAATGGATAGACGGAAATTTGGGTTCCAAAAAAACAATGAAATATCCTTCTCTTATTCTAAAAGGTAAAGGTGCGCACGGTGAAATACTCTCATTGTCCTTTGCCGGAAAAGGCCAACATCAGGATACCGGAGGCAAAGCTATACATCTTGCACCCCACACAACAAGTACAATTACTTCCAAATCTGTCAGCATCAATGGCGGCCGCGCAAGTTATAGAGGATTGGTAAAAATAAATAAAGGCGCGGATAACAGCAAGTCATTTATTCGCTGTGATGCTTTGCTTCTCGACGAAATCTCACGCTCCGATACTTATCCGGTGAATATTGTAAATGAACAGAACGCGGCACTCGGCCATGAAGCCTCAGTTTCCAAAATCAACGAGCAGCAATTATTTTATCTTCGCTCCCGCGGCATCAACGAGACACAAGCAACTTCCCTTATCGTTAATGGTTTTATAGAACCGATTGTCAAAGAATTACCGCTCGAATACGCAGTCGAACTCAACCGCCTGATAAATTTATCCATGGAAGGAGCAGTGGGATGACAGCTCTGTCATTCCGAGCGACCGAAGGAAGTCGAGGAATCTCATACCATTTAGCAGCTCTTTTGCATGAGATCCATCCACGCACCCTATCGGTCTTGGTCGGGATAACAAGATGACTAAATTTATGCAAAAAAATATTGTCATTAAAAAAAATCAAGAATTAGTTCTTCCAATTCTCTGGACCGGCAACGAATCCCTGCTCTCCTACAACATCCGCCTTGCCGGTAAAGGAGCAAAAATTACGCTGCTCGCCCTCCTCTTGGGTAAAAAAGAGGACAAATTAAATCTCAAAATCAAAATCTACCACCAAAAACCCGGCACAAATAGCAAAATTATTATCAAAGGCGCGCTAAAAAACAGCGCCGATATCAAACTCAATGGCTTAGTAAAAATCGAACCTGGAGCTAAAGATGCTAATACCTTGTTGGCTTCCCACATTCTATTACTCTCAGATAAAGCCAGAGTCCAGGTTATCCCAAGTCTGGAAATTTCCGAAAAAGATATCAAAGCCGGCCATGCCGCAACCATTGACAGGATCAATGACATGGAACTCTTCTACATCACGTCCCGGGGCCTTTCAGAAAAAACGGCTAAATCTCTGATCATACAAGGATTCCTCTCAAGCATCCTCAACGAATTTCCTGCTGACATCGCGAGTCAAACACGAAAAAAAATCAAAAATTACACTTCCGAAGAATAATAAAGTATAATATCCTCACACTCTTTGTCATCCCGACCGACCGAAGGGAGTGGAGGGATCTCATACCATTATGCTTATCCTTGTAGTTTTGTGATACGAGATTCCTCGACTCTCCCGATTCGATCGGGATCGCTCGGAATGACAAGGGGTAATATCAGATAAATTAAAAATATTATGATTAAAGTCCTAAATCTCAAATCCGACTTCCCTATCTTCACCGCCTATCCCGATCTTGTGTATCTCGACAGTGCCGCGACCAGCCAAAAACCACAAATAGTAATAGATGCAGTAACCGACTTTTACACAACAAAAAATGCCAATATCCATCGGGGTATTTACAAGCTCGCCGAAATAGCAACCGCAACCTACGAAAACACCAGAAATGAAGTCGCGAAATTCATCAATGCCGGAACGAATAAAGAAATTATATTTACAGGCAATACCAATCAAGCCATAAATTTAGTTGCCTACGGATGGGCAAGAAAATTCCTCTGCTCAGGCGACGTGATCGTACTCTCCGAAATGGAACACCACGCCAATATCATCCCCTGGCTTAGATTAAAAGAAGAAAAGGGAATAAAACTCATCTTCCTGCCAATAAATAAAGAGTACAGACTCGATTACCTGTCATTACCGCCATTAATGTCATTGCGAGGAGAGCACGATAGTGCACGACGCGGCAATCCCGTGGTAAACAATAAAACGTACCAGATTGCTTCGCCTGCCGAATC
>JAHIGH010000218.1 GCA_018900295.1 Patescibacteria group bacterium
CCCCAAAGCATTCAAGTCTATTCAAATACCGCATTTCATGAGCGATGTCGGAGGGAAATTAGTTTATACAGACACAATATCCGAAGACAAAAACCTGGTCCTCAAATTTTCCAAAAAATAAACAATGACTACGCAGTTTTCATTCCTTCTTCCTGTCATGTCATTCCCGCGAAGGCGGGAATCTATATACAGCACTTCACTGTTTAATATAAATTAAGAACGAATTTTATTGTATAATGTATAGGTTTTATGGACTTTGGATCAATTTTGCTCATCATTCTTGGCCTGTGTCTTTTTGAAACAATCAGCAGCATTGACAATGCTGTCATCAATGCAGAAGTACTTTCTACAATGGGGCAGAAAGCCAGAAAATGGTTCCTTTTTTGGGGAATGCTTTTTGCCGTTTTTGCAGTCCGCGGTTTTTTACCATTGCTAATAGTTTGGGCATCAGCACCATCCCTTGGAATATGGGGCGCGTTAACTGCGACGTTCAACAACGACCCGAAAGTAGTCGAGGCAATTAATCGCGCCGCCCCGCTTCTAATGATGGCAGGAGGAATATTCCTTGTATTCTTATTCTTCAATTGGCTTTTCCAGGAAGAGAAGTCATACGGGCTTTTTGGCGAACGCTTTTTTCATAAACACTCTGTCTGGTTTTATGCGGTAGTTTCACTTCTGTTGACAGTGATTGTTTGGCTCGCCCTGCAAAGAGATCCTTTACTCGCCTTTTCCGCCTCGCTTGGCTCATCTCTCTTTTTTATTACTCATGGTTTTAAGCAAAATGCGCAAGTTCAGGAGAAGCAACTGATGAAAAGAGGAAATTCAGATTTGGCGAAGATATTTTATTTGGAAGCAATTGACGCGACCTTCTCCATAGATGGAGTGCTTGGCGCTTTTGCCTTTACTCTTTCCGTCCCGCTTATTCTTCTCGGTAACGGTCTTGGGGCGATTATATTAAGACAATTAACGATAAGTAATATAGATAGAATTAAAAAGTATATCTATTTGAAAAATGGAGCCATGTATTCGGTATTATTTTTAGGAACAATTATGTTGCTTGGTAGTTTTGGCTTCCATATGCCAAATTACGTTTCTCCGATAGCCACATTTGTCACAGTTGGTTACTTTTTCCTCAAGTCGAAAAAAAGAAACAATACCATAAGTATATGAGATGGATTTTGCGCTCAAAAATTCACAAAGCCAAAGTAACAGAAGCGGATGTGAATTATACCGGCAGCATAACAATTGACGAAGACCTTTTAGATAAAGCTGGTCTTTGGCAGGAGGAAAAAGTTTTAGTCACAAGCAATACCTCAGGCTCCCGCCTGGAAACCTACGTTTTGCCGGGAAAGAGGGGATCAGGCGTGGTTTGCATGAACGGCGCCGCTGCCCATCTTATCAAAAAAGGCGAAGAAATTATCATCATGGGATTTGAGTTAACAGATCAGCCCTTAAAACCCAAAATTATTCTGTTAAATAAAAAAAACGAGTTCGTAAAATATCTCTAAAATCTGTTTTAAAAGTATCTGCACGTGTCATTCTGAGCGAATCCATATTTAATCGGGAGTAGCCGAAGTATCTCTCGTGAATGCGAGTTTTGAGATTTGAGTTTACATACTGTATAATACTCCCATGAACGCCGGTGTTATAGAAGCACAATACTCGATTAATTTTCGTGAGAAAGAAGCAAGAGAATTAGGGGAGCGGCTAAAACATCGCCAAAGCGTAAATATTATTGGTGTAAAACGAATAGGTATAAGTAATTTTCTCAGGTTTTTCCTTTATCATAAGGATATTATCAAGACCTACATAAGCGACAATAGGCAGCATTTATTCATTCCTATAGATCTTAACGATCTTATCGAGCTTGATATCTACCCTTTCTGGACATTGACTCTCAAACGTATTGCCGATGCCAGCGAGGCATCTCAACTTCCTCAAGCCGCCAAAGATAAAATTGGCTCATTGTTTCTCAACAGTATTCAATCTCAGGATTTATTTCTCCTCATAGACAGTGTTAGACAGGCGCTTTTATTAATTGTTGGCGAGGGGTTTCTGCCGACGTTATTCTTTATCAGGTTTGATCGTATAGCCGAAGTCTTTACTCCCTCCTTTTTTGACAATCTTCAGGGCTTGCGGGATGCGATCCACCAGGAATTATCCTACGTGTTTACCAGCTTCAGAAGTTTAAATAGCATCTTCCCTGCTGCAAAAACCTCCCTTTCTGTTTTTGCACAAATTATTTATATGCGTCCTGCGGTCGGGAAGGACATGCGGATAATTTATGAAACCTACAAGCATAGATACAATTTTCACCTAAATTCCGCGATAGAACACGCGTTATTTGACATGGTAAATGGAAATGTTCAATATTTACAATTGGCATTAATTATCCTGGCGGAGAAAAAAAATGGGGGAGTCAAAACCAAAGAAGAACTATTTCAAACCCTTGTTCATGACGAGCGGATCACGCTTCAGTCGGAGGAACTATGGGAAAGCATAACCAAAGATGAGAAGAGAGCGCTCGCCAAAATACTGAAAAACGAAATAATTACGCCCGAGGAAAAAGAAAAAAATATATATTTATGGGATACGGGTTTTGTCATGGAACAAAAGAACAAAGATATGCTTTTCAGCCCTCTTTTTAAAGAGTACTTGGATGGCCGTGAAAAAGAAGACAACAAAATTGGTCCGGTAATTCATCTGACCAGAAAAGAACACATGCTCTTTACGCTCCTGGAATCCCATATTGGCAATATTTGTGAAAGGGAAGAGATCATTGAAATAGTTTGGCCTGAATATAAAGAATTAGGAGTTTCCGACTGGGCAATCGACAGGTTGGTTGCGAGAGTCCGTGTAAAACTTAAGCAACAGAACAGTCCCTACGAAATCGTCACTGTCCGCACCCGCGGCTACAAACTCTCAGCTATCAAGGAATGAAGCTCAATTCCAATAACTCGCCATCTTTTTAATTTTAGTCTCAAGATATTCAGGAGTATTTAACTCTGGGTTTTTTAAGCCTTCTGGACTTCTTGCCATATACTCAGCCTCATTCTATCATACAGTCAAATTTATACAAAGATTGATACCAGGATTGAATCTCCTGACAAATCTGTGTTAAAATCACATCAATGGACAAAGCCTACAGTCACCAGGATATCGAAGAAAAAATTTATGAGATGTGGGAGAAAGGCGGTTACTTCAAGCCCGAAGTGAACCCCCGAGGTAAGCCTTATTGCATTATTCTTCCACCGCCCAACGCTAACGCACCGCTCCATTTCGGTCACGCGATGTATGTTGTTGAAGACATCCTGATCAGATACCACCGTATGAAAGGCTACAAGACTCTTTGGCTTCCCGGCGCCGATCACGCCGGTTTTGAAACTCAATTCGTCTTTGAAAAAAAGCTTCAGGAAGATGGAAAATCACGTTTTGATTATAGTAGGGAAGAGCTTTATCAAATGATTTGGGATCACGTACAGAAGAATAAATCAGGAATGGAG
>JAHIGH010000219.1 GCA_018900295.1 Patescibacteria group bacterium
AAGAACTCCGGCGCCAAATATTACTCCCAATGCCGCAGGTGCGACAAATAACATAGGGAATTCGACAACAGGAATTCCCAAAACTGAAGAAGCATACCCCGGGGCAATTGTAGCCAAAACCAGAACTAAAGTTTGAGATAAGGCAAGAAAAAAAATAGATCGGGAAACATCTTTTGTATGAGTAATAAATGATAGTGTATATTTCATATCTTTAAAAATATTTTCTTTTATAATTTCTTCTTCATTTTCCTGCTTTTTTGAATATATAAGTTGAATAAAAAAAATAAAAATTGAAGCAATTAAAAGCATAACCGCTAGAAGAAGCAACGATCCGAACGGTTTCAATAAAATAATCAAAGGACCTGCAAGGACATATGCTATCAAAATAGAACCATATATTGATATGCCGAATAATGCATTTGCGGAATAAAGATTCTTCTTATCAACAACCAATGGAAGCATTGGAAACTCAGCCGGTATAAAAAATTGTGTAACAAAAGAAAAAACTAACGATACTATATATATAAAAAATAAATTATCCACAAAAAATGCAAGACAAATTAAAAGCAACGCACGTACTATATTAACAACGATGAGCACCTTTTTCTTACCCCACCTGTCTACATATGCACCGGCAAGTACTCCAAATATCACGGACGGTATAGTTATTGTTAGAACTACAATTGAATTTGCTGTATTTGAATGCGTAAGTTCAAAAACAATTAAAATAAGAAAAAAATTAAAAATATTTGTAGCTATGAGAGCAAAAACCTCACTCATCCAAACATAGACAAATGATTTTTCTGACAAGGCGCTAAAAACATGATTCTTCATCTAGCTTTCTCACAATACGCTCCCGTACGGGTATCAACTCGGATTAACTCTCCGATATTGATAAAAAGAGGTACTTTCGTTTTAATACCATTTTCCAAAATAGCTTCTTTAAAAACATTTGTGGCGGAATTACCCTTCGCTCCGGGAGCCGTCTCAATAACTTTAAACACCATCTTCGGAGGCAATATCACAGAAAGCGGCTTTCCTTCTAAAAAACTGACAGTAAAAGTATTTCCCTCTTTCAAATACATATAATCAGGAACCAAACTCAAAGCAACGCCAACCTGCTCAAAAGATTTAGGATCCATAAAATAAACAAAATCCTCATCTTTATAAAGATATTGCATGTCTTTTTTCACAACCGCGATGTCCGCGACCCTGGCTCCGTTGATATAACTTTTATCAATGGTCGAGCCGGTTTTGATATTACGCACCTTTACCTTAATATTAGCGCTGCCCCGCCCCATCTTAATATGCTCATACGAAATAACAACCCAATATTGCCCGTCTTCCTCATATGTTGTTCCCGAACGAAGTTCTGTAACTGAAATCATATAGCTCATTTTACCACATCCCCTCTCCTTTTAGGAGAGGGTAAGGGTGAGGTCGGGCTAAAATTTGCAGCCTTGAATAATCCTACTCCTTCAAGTAGAATCAATAGAAAGGGTTAAGGCTCATAACTCATAACAAATAACTCATAACTAACTTGCCGGGATGGTGGAATGGCAGACACGAAGGTCTCAAAAACCTTTGGGGCTTTAAACCCCATGTGGGTTCGACTCCCTCTCCCGGCACACAAAATACAGCTCATTTGTAAATTTTGTTAAAATATGTAACAATAAAATTATGGCTTGTTTTTTAGCTCCGGCAACAGCGGCAATAATAACAACGAGTATAAAGAAAAAGATCGCCCCAAAATATCACCTCGAATGGTTAAACACAATGCTTTGGGGCGGTGTTATCATGCTGGCAGTCGAACATATTACTCACGGGGAGGTTGTGCTATATCCGCCATTTTTGACGGCAATGCAAAACCCTGCCGATATTCCTGTTATGTTGCAGGAGATAGCAATAATCGGTGGAGCAATGACTATCACAATTATTGCGGTATGGACGATAATGATTTTAGTCGCGAACAAAGCAACAAAAATACATGAAAAGAAAATACAAATCGTAACAACATAAATCTATGTGGTTAATAACAACACTTATTGCTGCTCTCATAGCGACTTTATTAAGGTTCCTTTTAAAAAAGAAATATAAATTAGGATTTCTGAGCTTGATGCTATGGGGGGCAACAATAATGATATTGGTTGATCATTTTTTAGGATACGAAGGTGGTAAATTTTTAGAAATAGAAACAGATGGCATGATCAAAAACGGAAGCCTTTTAGGCATCGTGATGTTGATCCCTGTTTTATTCATATGGTTCATCACGCTTTTCATTTCAAAGCCTCAAAAATCGCTAATTAAATAAGCCTCCTGTTTCTTTTCACGAACCTCGAATATATCTCCAACTCCTCCATCACTTGCTCAACCGTCTTTCTCAAATTCACGCGACATGAATTGCAAAAGTAAGGCATTGACATTTCTTCCTTACTAGTATACAATTTCCTTGTATGAATCAAAGCGCAACTATTACGAGTAAAATGCAACTGACTATTCCTATGATTATCGCCAGAAAAGTAGGACTTGGAAGTGGCGATAAAGTTACAGTATCTGAAAATCATGGACGCATAATACTGACACCTATAAAACAATTACTGGCCGAACTTGCCGGATCTTTATCCACTCCTGATAAATGGAAAGGGAAAGATATTGATGTCATAATTAAAGACGCAAAATCTTCGCACTTCCAAAATAAAAAACCATGATATTTGTTGATACCAACTATTTTCTTCGCTTTCTACTTAATGATATATCGGAACAGCACAAACAAGTGAAAGATCTTTTTTTATCCGGTTCTGAAGGGAAAATAAATCTAGTAACCTCAACTATAGTTATTTTTGAAATTTATTGGGTTCT
Organism: Patescibacteria group bacterium; assembly: GCA_018900295.1. Classification (GTDB taxonomy): domain Bacteria; phylum Patescibacteriota; class Microgenomatia; order Levybacterales; family UBA12049; genus JAHIGH01. Next base: position 2,860 of record JAHIGH010000219.1, read on the forward strand.
GAGTTCTTATTACGAAAAAGAAAAAATAGAAATAGTAAAAGTGCTGGAAAAGATATTAAAACTTACTTTCATCAAATTGGAAGAAAGGGATCTGCTCCTAAATAGCCTAAAATTATTTGAACGAGCAAATTTTGACCTGGAAGATTGCTATAATCTTTATTACGCAAAGCACCAAAAAGCAGACTCCTTCAAAACTTTTGATATACCACTCCGCTTTGAATTTACAAATAAATTGGTATATACCTCCGTAGCTTTCAAAATTAAAAGTAGATTGCCTCTAAAGTCTAAATTGTAATAAATTCAAAGCTTCGTTAGGTATTATAATTTCGCATTTTGAAAGCAGAGGGGTATAAAAAACTTGAAAAAGAATTCCCCAAACACTAATTCACAATTTATGCATATTATTGTCATTCCCGCCTTCGCGGGAATGACAATGCGTTGCTAAATAAGCCTCCTGTTCCGCTTCACGAACCTCGAATATATCTCCAACTCCTCCATCACCTGCTCAACCGTCTTCTTCAAATTCACACCCTCGATACTATTCAAAAATTTCCGTATCTCCTCCTCCCGCCCGATACCAAAAGACGGCACGATTAACTTCAAAACCCGCCTTAGCAACATATCAGCTATCCCTCCCCCATTGGCAACCAAAATATCCCAATTCGCGATCAGCCAATCTATAGACAACCTTCTCGCGTACGGATTCCGGCTTAAAGCTGCAAAAAAATATATGATATTCGAGTAGCTCACTTCTTTAGACAATGAATAATCCATCGTCTTGCGAAGTAATATTTCATTTTTAGTGCGGCACAAAGCGCTCAGGAATTTCGCTCTTTCCTCCTGAATAGTAGACTTCCGGTACAAATCAAGCGCCTTTGCATAATTTACATCACTCTCCCAAACAGCCAATCCATAGACAAGCGCACGCAAATCCTGATGCAAAGACTTTTCATCATCCAGAAACGCACTAAATTGTTCTCTCCCGAATTTCAACGTCTCTTTATGATTGAAAAGTGACAAAGTGAATAATGCGTTATTCCGCAGCACCACATGTTCCGGATCTTCCCCTTTTTTCGGAAGACAGTCTACCAATTCCAATGCTTGAATAGCAAAATTTTTCGCGAAAATCTCCAAACGTTCTTTCTGCAGAAACAAATAATTACTTAGTAACTTATTAAGAATATATACCAAAACAGTCGGATTTTTTTCCTTGCTATAAAACCGCTCGACAAAATCAACAAAATCTACTATTGTCCGTCTTCCGGCAAGAACAGCATAATACAAATCATGCAAAATACCCGTACGATCAACCGCATGTAATTTATTCATATATTTCCCGAGTATAGTAAGGCTTATATTTGAGTATGTAGTAATATAAAAACCGCTGTACTTAAAATTTACATTTACAAATTCAGGTGTACGAGGTAAAAGAAAAGTATGCTCTTTTTCTTCCAATAAATGGCGGGAGATGGTCTTATCATCCTGAATAACCAAGGGAACAAACCACTTCTCATTATCTTTATTTTGATCAAAAGAGAACCGTTCCTGTCTCACCGCAAGCGTAGCCCCTTGTAAGTTGACAAAAAGTGATGGAAAACCAACCTGTGCGA
>JAHIGH010000220.1 GCA_018900295.1 Patescibacteria group bacterium
ACTGGCAGAAAGGGATTGATGATTGGTTGAATACGGAGCATAAAGACGACAAGATGTATCACCCGCCGGATGAGGTTGTGAATCCTCCGGCTCAAGGGAGTGAGCCGTCTCCTACCTCCAGTGATACGCCGCAAATTACGGAGGCACCGATTTTGACTCCTGTTTTGAGTGTTACTCCGTGAGAGTGAGTTTATTTTTCTATTATTTCAGAGGCATTGAGATAGCCTGACTTGAAAGTATGTCTAAGTCCTTCCAAAAAATTAATTCCGTCTTTAGGAAAAAGTTTTTTTCCGGGTTTTGAATAATCGAAAATCCCTTCCCGCTCCAAATTTTCGACAAATACTTCATCTCCTTCACATACCACTTTTTGGTCCAGTAGTTTACAAACCGCAATTATTTGTTGCGTTCCGTCATTTTGGGTTTTATAAATTTCTACAAATTTCATATTTTATTCAAATGTCATTTTTTCTAATAAGTCCGTGGTTTCAATCTTTCCTTTTTTTGCAAATTGACCGACCTTTTCTATGCGTTTAAAACAAGCTTCAGTATTATTATGACCTAGGAGTTCCGATAGCGAGCCTCTTAAAAGTTCTTTTTTTTCTTTGTTAGAAAGAAATTCTTCTATTCGTTCCCTTGTGTTTTCCGGAATTGGAGTGTCACAAAAAATTATATCACGTATTTTGACCACGTCAGGATAGTCTTTAATAAAACCGCCTCCAAGCATTTTAATTTTTGTAAATGTTAAACCATTATCAATTGCATGAATCTTCTTATTATTTGTTTTCTCTGTGAGTAAATTAGCCGGATGGCGGTCTCTATTAAAATTAATATAATCAAGAAGTCCAAGGTCGATCAGGGAAAATTTATCCAGTTCCCCATCATAGGCTTTGGTATCAGGAATAAATTCTTGTAAGCTTCCTATTTCACCATCTATTTCACGTATCACGGTTGTGGGAATAAGATCGAAACCTAAAAATTTATTAACAAGATAGGCTGCCCTTTCTCTTTGAGAACCAGGCAGTGTTTCTGTAGCGGTAAAAGCCTCGCCTGACTTGGGTTTAAATATCCCTAAGCCACCGTTCTTAAATTTTATGGTATAAACTTTATTTACTCCTCCTTTCAACTCTTTTATTAATTTATTTCCATTCTCGTCTACTTTTATTTCCTCTGTTTCAAGTCTCTTTTCTTCGGGAGTTTTTAGATATATTTTTTTTTCTTGTTCTATAACTTCTTGTTTGATAAAAATATCCGGCGGTTTTGTTCCAGAAAATAAATTTTCAGAAGATTCTTCCATACCTATTTTTAATTTTTTAATTTTGCGTTGAATTTTTTGTTGAGAGTTTTTAGGATTTTGGCGCGGATGAGGGCTATTTCTTTGTCGGTTAGATTTTTTTCGTAACTTTGGTAAATAATGTGGAAGGTACGGGTATTATCGAATTTATCAAGAAGCGAAACGTTTGTGATAAGCGGGTTTTGTTTCTTTATAGTATCTATAATAGAACCGGTTAAGATATTCTTAGGCGCAATGATCGCCAAGTCTTCTACTATCGGCGGGAATTTGCTAATTGGACGGTATGTTTTTTTAACAGCCATATTTTTTAAGAGATGGTCATAATTTAATTCAAAGAAAATTCCATCCTCCAGTATTTCAATAAATTCGGTTGGGTCGGTGGAGATGTTAAGATCTTTGAAAAGTCTTTCAAGAATTCCTTTGACTTCGAAAAAGTTTTTTGTATTTGTTATACCTGAAAGCCTGTATTCTTCTTTTGCTTCACTAATTGTTTTTCCTAAATATACTTTACCAAGTTCAAAAAGACTTACGTTATCGAAATTTGCTTTATTTTTCTGTAGAGCTTTTAGTAAGTTAATTTTTAATGTAGGCCGCAAATATTCATATTCACGACTGATAGGGGTATCTACTTTTAATACCTCGTTGAAATTAATATTAATTTCAGTAAGATCATTCCCGTTGATTAAACTGTACGTATATATTTCCGAAAAACCCGCGGCTTGTAGTAGGGTTTTTATTTTATCATCAATCCGGTAATCTTTGTAGTATGGAATTTGCTTGGTAGGTATTTGACCTACGGGTAAAGTTTTTGGAAAATTGTTAAGCCCATAAATTCGCGCGACTTCCTCAATCAGATCTTCTTCAATTTTCAGATCATTTCGATATGTCGGGATAAGGCATGTGATATTTTCATTGTTTATATGTTTGGGAGAGAGATTTAGGTTGTCTAAGATTTCAATCACTTTTTTTTGGGTTATCTCTACCCCAAGTATTTTATTTAGACGGTTAATTCTCAGTGAGAGTTGCCATGGGGCAAAATTTTCCTTTCTTATATCATAAAGTTCGCTTGCTACTTCGCCACCTGCAATTTCTAAAATCAGATTTGCACAGCGCATAAGAGCGTCTATCGTGCCTCCGGTATTTACTCCCCTTCCGAATATACTACTAGCGTCTGAACGAAGCGCTAAAGCCTGAGAGGTTTTTCTAATAAGCATCGGTACTTCTACCGGGACACGAAGTACGATAGTTTTGGTATGTGGAAAGATACCGCTATCATATCCTCCTTTTATGCCACAAAGGTCGATGATTTTTTCTTCATCTCTGATGATAACCGCGTTTTCAGGAAGATGATAAGAGATTTCGTCAACGCTTTTAAATATCTCTCCCGCTTTGGCGGTATCAACATGCATAAGGTGACCCGCGATTTTGTCGTAATCAAACGCGTGAATAGGGTTTCCCATCTCATACATGACAAAATTGGTGATGTCAACTATGTTATTGATTGGTCGTTGGTCGATTTTTTCTAATTTTTCTTTTAGCCACTTCGGTGATTCTTTCACGGTTACATTATTAATGATTAACGTAGTGAAGCGCGGATTTATTGAATGATCAGTCTTAATTTCCAGTGGTAAAAGTTTTTTGGGTTTTAGTGGTTTTATGTCCAAATTTATCTGCGGGAGTTTGATTTTTTCATTTTCTATCGCTGCGATTTCACGAGCGATACCAATTATTGATAGTAGATCAGGGCGATTTGGTGTTATTTCAAATTCAAATAAGACATCGCTTTTTTCTTTTGTGATTTTTTCCGTTCCAAGACCGATTTCCGTCAGACGAAGCCCCAGCGTTTTTGGATCGCTTTTTATAGTAATATAATCTTTTAGCCAGGAAAGTGGTGCAAGCATAATTTAAAATTGTTCTAATATCCTTAAATCAGGATTGGTTAATATTCGTAAGTCATCCATTTTGTATCGAAGCGTTGCCAGCCGTGATAAACCTATCGCAAAAGCGAATCCTGAGACTTTTTGGTTGTCATATCCAACAGCGCGAAGCACATTTGGATGAATCATTCCTGCAGGCATAATTTCGCTCCAGCCGCTCATTTTACAAAAACTGCATCCTACCCCCACACAAGAAGTGCATTCCATATAGGTATCAATGCCAGGCTCGACAAATGGAAAATTGGTTGTGGCAAATCGGAGTTTTATATTCTCATCCATTAATTTGCGTAAAACATAATCAATAGTACCGAGTAAATCGGTAAATCTGACATTAGTATCAACAAAAAATCCTTCAATTTGCCAGAATTCAAAACCGTGAGAAGCGTCGACTTGTTCATAACGAAAATTTTTACCCGGTACAATAACCCGTACCGGAGGTTTGATTTTTTCCATTATTCTTCCCTGCATGGCGGATGTTTGTGTTCGAAGGAGTATTTCGCCGGGTGTAACTTTCGAGCCTCTTGTGTCGAGATACAGTGATTGTTGTGTGTCTCTGGCAGGGTGATCCTTGGGAATATTGAGCATTTCGAAATTGTATTTATCTTTTTCAATTTCAGGGCCATCGGCTATTTGAAATCCCAGACTTTTAAAAACCTCTATGGCATCTTGCAGAACTTGTGTCAATGGATGTAAATGGCCTATGTTTGGTTTAATTCCCGGTTCGGTGACATCGAAGGTTGATAGTCGACCCCACTTCGCCAAGGCTTCGCGGGGCAAGGAGTCGAAAGTCGAAAGTTTTTGTGAAATTGTATCTTCAATAATACCTTTTGTTTCATTGATGAGTTGGCCCATTTGGGGTTTGTTTTCTTTTGGTAATTTGGATATTTCTTTCATGGCGAGGGTTAATGATCCACTTCGGCCTAAGAATTGAATACGTATTTCTTCAAGTTCTTTTTTATCTTGTGCTGAAAGAATTAGGGATATGGCTTCGTTTTTGATATTGAGGAGTTTGTCTTTCATATATGACGTAAGACGTATGATGTAAGACGTAAGATGAATGATGTATTAGGCATTTTTGGCGGATATGACGATTTGCTTGAAAGTCTCCGGATCTTCCACGATTATATTATTTAATATTTTTCTATCGAGAGTGATATTTGCTTTTTTGAGCATGTTTATGAAGACACTGTAGGATAAATCATGTTTTTTGACGGCTTCACTGATACGGATAATCCAGAGGGTGCGGAAATTCCTTTTGCGAAGCTTGCGTCCATGGAAAGCATATTGACCTGCGTGAAGAGCGGCTTCATGAGCCACTCTGGTAAGCTTGCTTTTAGTTCCTCTATATCCTTTGGTAAGGTTCAGGAGTTTTTTATGTTTTCTTCTTGATACTGTTCCTCTTTTAACACGTGCCATATATTTAGACGTAAGACGTAAGACGTAAGACGTAAGACGTATGACTTAAGACGTATGACTTAAGGCATTATGCATAGCCGAGCATTTTTCTTATTTTTTTTGCTAAAGGTTCTGCTAAGACGCCCGGTACGTTTTGTCTGCGGATGCGTCTCTTAGATTTTTTTAATTTATGATGACTACCGTATTGATGCGCGAACATCACTTTGCCGGTTTTGGTAACTTTAAATCTTTTACTTAGACTTTTTTTAATTTTTTTCTTTACTTTCTTCATGTTTCTTCCCTTTTTCGGGTGAAAGAACTGCGACTATTTGTCTTCCTTCAAGACGAGGATCTCTATCTACCTTTGAAATGTTGGATAGCGCCTCAATAACTTTTCTAATAACCTGATGACCAAATTCAGTGTGAGTAATTTGTCTTCCTTTGAATTTTACTACCAGTTTTAATTTATCGCCATTTTCAAGAAATTCTTTTCCCCGCCTGATCATGACTTGAAGATCATTCTCAGACATAAAAGGACCCAATCTTATCTCTTTAGTTTGCGATACTTTGGCTTTCCTTTTTTCTTCCTTTTTCTTTTTTTCCTGTTGATATAAAAATTTTTTAAAATTTACTATTTTGGCAACAGGCGGTTTGGCCATTGGCGCAATTTCTACCAAATCAAGCTCTTGTGTCCGCGCAAGATTTAGAGCTTCATTTAGTGTCAGGACGCCAATTTGTTGTCCTTGCGCATCAAGTACTCTAATTTGCGGAGCAGTGATGCGATGATTGATCCTATAGAATTTTTGTTGTACTTGTTTATATTTTCTTATCAATGTCTTCTTTTAGTCGTTGCAAAAAATCTGCAACAGCTATTTGTCCTAAATCTTTTCCGTTTCGAGCGCGAACCGTAATTGCTCCACTCGCAATTTCTTTGTCTCCTATTATACCCATAAACGGTACTTTTTGTAAAGTAGCGTTTCGGATCTTGGCTTGCAGGCGTTCCGGGCGAAAATCTATTTCAGAACGAATTCCTTTCTGTTGCAGTTCTTTATTCATGTTGATGGCGAAATCATTATGCCTATCGGCAATTGGCAGGATCATGACTTGAATCGGAGCAAGCCAGAGGGGAAATGCTCCGGCGTAGTGCTCTATGAGAAAAGCCATTACCCGTTCGATTGCTCCAATTGAAGACCGGTGAATAACTATGGGCTGGTCTTTTTCCCCTTTTTCATTTATGTATGTAAGATTAAACCGTTTTGGCAGTGTGAAGTCGTATTGGACAGTAAAAGCAGTATCTTCTTTTCCGTTGATGTTTTTCATTTGAATATCAATTTTCGGGCCATAAAAAGCTGCTTCTCCGGGAGCTTCCAGGAAATGTGAATTACGTTGTATTAATACTTTTCGCAGAATATCTTCAGCATAATTCCATGAGTTATCGTCTTTGAAATATTTTTTTTCATCGTTCCGGTCTCCAAGAGATAGGCGGTAATGATAATCTTTTCCTGATTTTAATTCAAATATCTGAGCCGCATATTCAATCAGATCAAGTACTTTATTTATTTCTGCTTCCGCCTGATCCCGTTTCGCGAAAATATGAGCATCAGCAAGTGTGAATGCCCTTACTCTTTGCAGGCCTGATAACTCGCCGGATTGTTCATATCTGTATAACTTTGCTAATTCCGCAAACCGGATTGGAAGATCACGATAACTGCGTGGTTTGCTTAAGTAGAGTTCGAAGTGATGAGGGCATGACATTGGCCGGAGCATAAATTGTTCATCATCAATTGTAATAGGTGAATACATGGATTCTTTGTAATAAGGGAAATGCCCGGATTTTTTATATAATTCAAGAGATGCTATGTCGGGTGTATAAACATGGAGATAGCCTCTTTTGATTTCTTCGTCAACGATAAAGCGTTCCAGTATTCTTCTTATGGTGGCGCCTTTTGGCGTCCAGAGGGGCAATCCTTTTCCTACCGTGTCTGAAAAAACAAAAAGATCAAGATCCTTTCCGAGCTTCTTGTGGTCTCTTTTTTTGGTTTCTTCAAGCGCGTAAATGTGTTCGTCTAATTCTTTTTGAGTTGGGAAACAGGTGCCGTAAATACGGGTCAGCATTTTGTTTTTTTCGTTTCCCCGCCAATAAGCTCCGGCAATTGATAATAACTTGAATGCTCCGATTTCTTTCCGTGGGTTTTCAGAGTGACCGCCTTTGCATAAGTCAGTATAATTGCCTGATTTGTAAGTAGTAAGTTTTTCTCCTCCCTTACTAAATTCTTTAATTAATTCTAATTTAAAAGGTTCATTGTTAAATTGTTCTATTGCTAAATTGTTTGTAATTTCATTTTTTTCAAATTTGTTCCAGGTTTTGAGAATTTCA
>JAHIGH010000221.1 GCA_018900295.1 Patescibacteria group bacterium
AAAGATGTATGATGAAGGACTTATTTACAGAGGCTCGCGTCTTGTAAATTACTGCACCAAAGACGGCACATCCTTTTCCGATCTTGAAGTCGTTTATGAAGAGAAAAAAACGCCTCTTTATTACATAAAATATGGCCCCCTTGTTCTTGCTACAACCCGTCCGGAAACCAAATTTGGCGATACTGCTGTTGCTGTAAATCCATCGGACAAGCGCTATCAACAATATATTGGCAAAGAAATCGAAATAGAAACCGTCTTGGGAAAAGCAAAAATCAAGATAATTGCTGATGAATATGTGGATCCGAAATTCGGGACAGGCGTTGTAAAAATTACTCCGGCTCATGACTTTAACGATTTTGAAGTAGGCAAGCGCCACAATTTAGAAGCGCGTCAAGTAATCGGCTTCGATGGAAAGATGAATGCGTTTGCCGGTAAATTCGCCGGGCTATATGTAAAAAAAGCGCGTGCTGCAATTGTGGAAGAGATGCAAAAAAAAGGTTTAATAGATAAAATTGACACCGATTATTCCACCAGGATTGGACTCTGTTATAAATGCCGCACGGTTCTTGAACCGCTCCCTCTTGAGCAGTGGTTTGTCAAAGTAAAGCCCCTGGTTAAAAAAGCGATACAAGTTGTAAAGGAAGGGAAAATTAAAATTTTTCCCGACAACTTCAAAAACCATTATTATCAATGGCTGGAAAACTTAAATGATTGGAATATCTCGCGCCAAATTGTCTGGGGCATCAGGATCCCCGCGTGGTTTTGCAAAAGCTGCAAAACCTCTAAGAGCATAGTTAAAAAGTGTCATTCCGAGCAAGCCCGCCCTGAGCGAAGTCGAATGGGTCGAGGAATCTCTCGCGAATGCGTGAGTGAATCAATTGAACAATTTAACAATTTCGGTTGGATCGTAACTGACGGTAACAAGCCAGGCAAATGTCCTCGTTGCGGTTCAATAGAATTAGAGCAAGACTCAGACACCTTTGATACTTGGTTTTCATCTTCCCAATGGCCGTATATGACGCTGCAGACTACAAAAAAAAGTGACTTTGAAACATTTTATCCAACCTCTGTAATGGAAACGGGATACGATATTTTGCGTGCCTGGGTATCACGCATGGTTATGATGGGATTATATAGAACAAGTGAAGTTCCTTTTCGCAATATTATCCTCCACGGATTAGTCAATGATCCGTTGGGAAAAAAGATGAGCAAATCCAAAGGCAACGTCATCAACCCCATTGAGCTTGCCCGCCGGTATGGCGCTGACGCGATTCGTTTTGCCTTGGTCTACGGCACAGCGCTGGGGCATGACCAGTCCTTGTCTTACCCCAAGCTTGATGCCATGCGCAAATTCACCAACAAATTATGGAACATCGCCCGCTTCATCCAAATGAGCCGGGAAAAATTAACAATAAAACAATCTAGCAATGAAACAACTCACAAAACCGATAAAGAATGGATAAGAAAAGTTGAAGATTTAACAAAGGAAATTACCAAATACTTAGACAATTACCAGTTTAATCTCGCTGCCGAGCGCCTCTATGAATTCATCTGGCACGAATTCGCTGATAAATACATAGAAGATGTAAAAGGTAGGATAGATAACAACTCGTTCTCTGTTCTCTGTTCTCTGTTCTCTGTTCAGCTCAAGCTGCTCCATCCATTCATGCCCTTCATCACAGAAGAGATTTACAAAAAACTTGCAAATGACAAAAAATCAATTATGATAGAACCATGGCCACAAAAACAAATGTCTAAAAATGAAAATTAAATAATTGAAAATTCAGTGGATATTACACCTCTTTATCAACGCAATGGAAGTAGATAAGGTTATACGCGAGAATATATTCTTTCTCTCAGGTATGGCTTTTATGCCATCCAACAGCTTCCATTATTTTCCCGCTCTTTTCTGAAAATATATCGTCAATACGGACAACACAACTCTAGCAAAAGTGCAAAACTCTAGTTATAAATGCTTTTCTTTTTATCAACATTAATCTATCATACGCTTATGAGGAAAATACTAGCCATTAGTTTATTCGCAGTAAACATAGCTCTGTTTATCCTTTTTTCTGTAACTCAACATTTTCCGATCTTTGCATTAGTGATTCACAATATAAGTATCTTATTACTTACGATTTGGGCACTATACTCCAAAAATTTATTACCGTTCTTGAAAAAACATATATTTGATATTTTTTTAGCATGCAGTCTCTTTATAATTGCATTCGCTATTTACTTATATAAAATTAATGTCATAACGCCTGGAGTTCATTTAGATGAGATTACTGTAGCAAAAGCAAGTGAGCTTGTTTTTTCTTCACCTGAGTATGTTCCCTTTGTAGATGTTAATTATGGACATCCAACACCATTATTATATTTAACAGGATTAAGTATTGAATGGTTTGGGAGAACGCTTGCTGCTATTCGTTTACCCAGTATCATATTTGGAGCACTTACCGTTGCAGCCTTTTATATTTTATTAAGATTATTTTTTAATAAAACAGTTTCGTTTTTTTCTTCTCTTCTTATAATGTTCTCTTATCCACTCATTATAGTATCAAGGATGGCCTTTGAAATTACTCCCTCTCTCTTTTTTCAGATAATAACCATGATTTCGCTCTATTTAGTTTGGAAAAAGAATGATTTAAGATATTATACTGCGGTTGGCTTATCACTAGGAGCAGGACTGTATACCTATGTAGGCTTTAGAACCTTTGCATTAGTAATTCTTGCACTAAGTATTTTTATCGCAATTAAAAGTACAAAGAATTTCAGGAAGGGTCTGCAGAGAATTGGAATGCTTACTGTAGTGATGTGTATTGTCGCAATTCCCCTTTTTAGCTATAGCCTGACACATTTAGACCAGATAACGGAGAGATCAAAAGCACTTTCTGTATTTAATCAAGGCCTGTCTACAGAAGAAGTAGCCAAAGAATTAGGTGGAAGCGTATTCCGGCTTACAAATTTATTTTTGCCAACAGGCACTTGGGATAATAGGCCTAATGGTGATCCTGATCCAAGAAGAAACCCTTCGTTTACTACCTTTTTTGATTTTGCAACATTTTTAATATTTTTGATTGGAATCCCGTTTTTTTTCAAGCGAAACAAACACTTTTTACTAATTTTATTGATTATATCAGTTTCTCCAATTCTCAATGATATTCTATCTCTTGAGAGGATACCAGAAGGTCATTATTATGGTTTAGGTCATCCAAATACCTTGCGTATAGCTGGAATTATACCTATTATTTATTTCGTGATTGCATTTGCATTAAATGAAATAAAACCTTTTTTGGAAGGAATGGGTAAAGGGATTTATACAACTGCAATAATTTTTATATCTCTTTTTATAATAATAGTTAATTGGAGTTTATATTTTAACCAGACAATTAGTGGTTATAATTATAAATTTAATGGAGCAATTGTTTTAAATATTGTCAATCTTATAAATAAAAGTCAAATAAATGAAATATATGTTTCTTCTGATATTACTGAAGATGGAAGATTTGAGTACTTTATAAATAAGGATAAAAAAATACATAGCTTCAAAGCTGATGATTTTGAAAACGTCCTAGCAATAATTAAAGCAAATAAAGTAACAATTTTGAATCCAACAAAAGATAATGAAACCGCTGAAAAATTAGCGGATTATGTGTTTGTTAATTATAAAGATTCAGTAAGGATGCAGGTATTAAATAGTCCAATTGGCACTACTGATGCGGTAGTTTTTATAAAAGCTCAGTGAAATTGGAGTTTTTGAAGTTTTGAAAAAGGGTGTTGGCTTAGTGTTAAATTTACTAGCGTTAAGCCATAGAGATAATATTTATGCTATTAAATACATCAATACCTTTTTAATATTAATATATTGACTTTTATAGTTTATAAATTTATGATCCATTTAGTCTATTATTTGTTTTATGAAAAAGCTATACTTTACTAGCACATTAATTATTCTTTTTTTAATCTTCTTTATTTTTGCTCCGTTAATTCCCCTAACAAGAGCCGATTGGCCAATTTTTCAATTTAATCCTCAACATGATGGGACTGACAATAGTGAAACAAGTCTAATAAATCCATTAAATTTAGAATGGCAATCGCCTCAAGCAATAAATGCTAGCATTGTTGAATCAGGTAATTCAATTTATGCAAAAACAAGCTCAGGAACCCTTTATTCTATAAATGTTAATTCAGGTACTATTAATTGGCAAGTTCAAACACTATATGGTGGAGAAATAGCTTTTGGGAATAGTACAGTTTATGCTGCAAACGGCAATTATATTGATGCTTATAACGCATCTGATGGACAACATTTATGGACTACACCGGATTCTTATAGTGGGATACCCGGTATAACCTATGTAGATGGCACTTTATATTTTGGAAGCGTAGGAAATCATAGGTTGTATGCTGTGAATGCTGCTACAGGAAGTAAATTATGGGAGGCAGGAATGGGAGATAGTGCTTTTGCAGCACCTGCGGTTGTAAATGGAATTGTCTACGTGGGCAATTATCAATTTGGAATGTATGCTTTTAATGCAACAACTGGCGCTCAAGTATGGCTGAGTAACACTAGCGGGGGAAATTATTATCAATCACCTTCAGTTGTAAATAATATTGTCTACAATGCTAACCATACTGGCGGTATAGATGCTTTTGATGCTACAACAGGTGATTTGTTATACCAGCACCCGTTTTATCTAGGAACATCAACTGATAATGCTCTTGTTTATTCTGATAATACTATTTATACAGCAGGTGCAAATGGATACGTATATGCATTTGATCCATCTAATGGACAGCTAAAGTGGAATTATAACACTGGTGCTCCTGATAATGGATCAGCTCCAATAATTGCAAATGGGATTGTATATTATGGAAATCAGAGTACTTTATATGGATTGGATAAGCAAACCGGATCACTTGTATGGCAATATATTACCGGATCAGTGCAACGAATTATCAATTCAAACCATAAATTATTAGTAAGCTCAAGTAATGGTCTATATGCTTTTACTTCAGCTAATCAGGCTCCTATAGTTAATCAACTGTCTTCGGCAGCAGTTGATGAGGGCTCTAGTTATACAGCAAATGGTTCTTTTACCGATACGGACTCAGCACCCTGGACAGCAACAATCAATTATGGTGATAGCTCCGAAGATCAACAACTATCACTTACTGAAAAGAATTTCTCTCTAGACCACCTCTATAAAGACAACGGAATTTATACCGTAATTGTAAATATTACAGACAATCAGGGGGCAATAGGAGCAACAACAGTAATAGTAACTGTCAACAACGTTAATCCGTCGCTGGGAACAATCATAGCACCCCTTGATCCGGTAGCCGTTAATACACAAATTACTGCAAGTGCGGACTTTACCGACCCCGGGGTATTGGATACTCATACAGCAGTCTGGGATTGGGGAGATGGGTCGCCGGAGGAGACTGTGACAGTAAGCGAATCGGATGGATCAGGGAATGTTTCCGACAGCCACATCTATACACAAGCAGGTGTCTATACAATTACACTCACGGTTACCGATAAAGACGAAGGAGAAGACACAAAGACTACGACTTCCTGTGTTATTATTTATGATCCGTCCGGAGGATTCATCACCAGCTCGGGACACCTTGAATCACAAGCAGGAGCATATCTTTCCAGTCCGGAGGCTTCAGGAGAAGTAAAATTTGGCGTCAGAGCAAAGTATAAAGGAAATACTCCCGAAGGAAAAACAAAATTCAACTTCAAAGAAGCAGGTCTCAATTTTGAATCAACCTCTTATCAATGGTACGTTATTACAGGAAACAAAGCCCGGCTCAAAGGAACAGGCAAGATCAACGGAGCAGGTAATTACAATTTCCTCCTCACCGCGATTGACACCGGAAAGCCGGAGGGGGAAAGGACAGATACACTTAGGATGAAGATCACCGATACGAGCGGTGCTGTTATCTATGACAACCAAACAGGAGCGCCCGATACCGCTGATCCCACGTCAGCAATTATCAACGGTTCAATTAAGATTCATAAATAGAATTCGTATCTAAAAACCATGCCCAATCATCTGCCCAAAACTCATTCTCACGTCAAAGCGCTCGCGTGCGAAGCGAAGCTAAAAGCATCGCATTTCCCGAACATTTCCCGCTTTATTACCGAAAAGTCCTTTTTTCATGGAAAATATCTTAAATTACTCAAACTAAGCATAAGCAGCACAGTCTCAGTTTTACTTTTAAGTCTGATAATAAGCCAAAGTCTGCAACTGCAAAATAATCTCCGCAAAGAGAAG
>JAHIGH010000222.1 GCA_018900295.1 Patescibacteria group bacterium
AGTCGGGCTGTCGCGTTTGGCGCTGCTACACAGATGGGTTTTGAAGTGCTTGATCCGGTCAGTTCTGAGATAAAAACATACCATCATGGGCAGGAAAATAAACTTATTCCAAAAAACTCAATCCCCTCAATACCTGCAATGAATTTTGGATTTGTTGTTGGAAAGGATATTAGCGAGCAGATATCGAATGCTGCGGTAAATACACCGCCGGTGGTTGAGGAGTCTGAGAAAATTATTAATGAATCTCCAAAGGAAAAAACTGCAACTGTTTCCCGTATTCGTTTGCCTAAGATTAGTATACCTTCTTTTCACCGTAAAGGGACCAAAATGTTGATTATTAGTTTTGTCATTCTTTTACTGATTGGAGGAGCCATCGGCGGCGCTTATTATTTCTATTTCAACAAAGTTAACGCTTCAGTTCTTATAACCCTTATCCCTAATAAAGTCACTGAAGAGAGAGACGTTGTTTTTACTATAGAAGATTCACGGGATTTTTCGAATAATGTTCTTGGAGCAAAAACTGTCAATAGTACTTTAGATGGCGATATGACTATTGGCGCGACAGGAAAAAAAGATGTCGGCGACAAAGCCAAAGGAAGCGTCACTATATACAACAATAATACCGCTTCCTCTGTCACCTTGTCTTCCGGAGCGGTGATAAAGTCTGAAAGCGGACTTGAGTTTACTCTCGATAAGGACGTGAAAGTTGCTTCCGCGTCTGGAGATATATTTTCTGGTACAAAGCCGGGAACTGCTTCGGTAGATGTGACGGCAGGTGATATCGGAACCAATTACAATCTCCCCTCAGGAACAAAATTTAGTGTCGTGGGTAATAGCTCAATGGCCGCGAAAAACGACAGTGCTTTTTCAGGCGGTTCGAAGAAGACAGTCACAGTTGTTTCCAAAGATGATCTTGCCAAGCTTAAGACAGAACTTATAAAAAGCTTAGAAGACAAAGCGGGCGGAGAACTTGTCAAACAAACAGAGCAAGATTCAATAGTACTTCCTATTGTGCTATCAACCAATGTTGAAAAAACGAAGTACGATAAGGACGCCGGAGATGAAGCCAAGGCTGTTAAGCTTATTGCCAGCGTCAGTTTTACGGGCCTGTCTTATCAGGAAGCGGAAGCAAGAAAATTCGCCAAAGAAATTTTGCAAAAAAATTATTCTAAAGATATGATTTTTGATGAAAATAATATCAAAATAAAGGTTAATAATGCAGAACAAAAAAGTCCGAAAGAAATAACAGCATCACTTATTATGAATGCGTCTCTTCTTCCCAAAATTGACGGTCAAGCAATATCAAAGGAGTTGGCCGGCAAATCCTTCAAAGAGGCAGAAGTCATACTTTCACGCATCCCGCAAGTAGAAAGGACGCAAATTTTGTATTCTCCGAATATTTCTCTTCTCTCAAAACTGCTTCCTCGCTTACCAAATCATGTCACTATCAATGTTTCATCAAATTAACAGCAAGGTTTATATAAAAAAGGATACACGGAAACTTAGAAAAGTAATAAGGCTTGCTGGTCTGTGTTTGTCATTATCGGGATTAATATTTGGCATTTATTTCTTCTTCCCTCTTATCTCCTGGAGGCTTTATCTTGAGCCTGTTTTTGCTTCCCAAACATTTGTAACGCCTATTCCAAAGACAACAATTATTACTAAGGAATATATACAAAGTCTGTGGTTAAACACTGCTCGTTCAATGCAGACACTCTATGACGCAAATGCGCAAAACTGGCTGCCCAGTTCGCAATATAAAGAAGTGCAAATCGCGAGGCAGCTTTCTTATTACTTTATTTCTATCCCAAAACTCAATATTCAAAATGCTGTCGTCTCGACGATCGATACCGATTTAAGTTCACACTTGATTAATTTCCCCGGCACTGCAATTCCGCCTGGCAAGGGAAATGCGGCTGTTTTTGGTCATTCCACGCTACCTCAACTTTTTGACCCCAAAAATTATAAAACTATTTTTGCGACTGTACACACCTTGGTTATTGGAGACACAATCTTGGTTACAGCCAATAATTTGACGTATAGCTACAAAATTTATTCTATCTCGGTTGTCGAAGCAACTGATACCTCCTACCTGTCACAGGATACAAATGATAGTTATCTGACGATTATTACCTGTACACCTCCCGGAACTACATGGAAGCGATTGATTATTCGGGCAAAACTTGAGAAGATATAACTACCTATATGGATCAAAATTTACGCCAGCCTAAAATTATAATATTATTAAAAATAATATGGCCAACGGTTAACAGAATAATAA
>JAHIGH010000223.1 GCA_018900295.1 Patescibacteria group bacterium
ACAAATAACTGACGCTAGAATCTTAAATACGCTGACGAATGAAGAAATTATTCTCCGATCCGAGATATCCACAGAAACTGAGGAAATATTAAAAATGCTTTCATTGTCGCACTAATTTAGCCCGTTTTGAACAAGTCGGGAAGAAGTAGCAGGCGATGAAGCAAAAGTAATAACAACGTCTGTTTTGCATGTAGATATGCGTGAGTCGTCAAAAATGTTGGAATTTCTTGATCCTGTTACGGCATTGCGTATTTACAAGATTTTCCACTCTGCGCTTGTGGCGACAGCGAGGTTGAAGAAAGGCAGAATAAGAACCTTCGCAGGCGATAGAATTGGGGTAATTTTTGATCTTCTTAAAGAGCGACAAAGGTCTACTGCAGTCGAAACAGCAATTTTAATGGAAGATATGCTTGAAAATATAGTAAACCCTTTCCTAGAAAATAATATAGGGCATACGATCAAATATGGAATAGGTATAGATTATGGGAAAATGTTTGTCGGAAGAATTGGTCAAAGTGGTTCAGACAATAATGATCTTGCGTGGGTAGGAACAGCCATGAATAGGGCTTCCAAGCTTGCAGACATTCCTGAACCCGGCATATACATTACTAATGAAGTGTACACAAATATGCAGCTTGATCTAAAAGACCCATCAAAAATGATGTGGTCAATGCCAATTAGAAATACTGACTATGGTTTGATATATAAATATTTTGGATATGAGTAAGCTTTGATAGATGACAACCGATAAAAAAATTTCACTTGCTGAAAACAATTTACAACGAATAAACCAATGGATACTCCATTCCGATCAAAAAGTTGGGGTTGCGCTGATCTTTCAAGCGGGGCTACCGGCTTTTCTGGCAACAAGCAAGGCAGACGATGTTAAAAAAATCATAACAAGTCCTATTTTTGATTTAGTCCATTTCGTTTTATACGTTTCGCTACTTCTTTTTGTATTTTTCATTTTTAAAGGAATTTTTTGTTCCTTCAAGGCTTTATACCCGGATATAACAGTAAGGGAAGCATCACTTTTTTTCTTTGGGAGCATTGCAAATCAAGGATTAAATAGATTTCGGAGGGAGTTTTCTGCTCTTACTGACGTACATGCAGAAGAAGATATAAATGGCCAAGTATTCATAAATTCCCAAATTGCTGTTAAAAAATTTTCAAATGTAAAAGAAAGTATTACTTGTACTTTATATTCTGCTATCTTCTGGTTTGTATCCATTATTTTAATTTCATATCTAAAATGAAAAACAATCAATTGAAGAATATCACATAGGAATAGAATAAACCTAAACAGCAAAATATATCCTCGATAACCATGTTTATGTCAGTTTTTATAAACAGATGCTCTAATTTCTTTCTATTTTCTTACCTCATTTTATTATTTCACTTTTATGGAAATATAATAATTAAAGTAATTTAAAGTTGACGTATTGACAATGATATATTATTTCTATTAGTCTTAATATAGAATACAAATTTATAAAATAATATAGGGTTGAGTTTAGATTGAATCTATAGTATAATTTGTACAACCAGCCCTGAAAGGCTGTTTTTTATAGTTTATATCTTAAGAAGAAAGGGATAAATATGGAAGATGTAGATAAAGTAGCCAAATATTTTTTATGGAAAGCCGCAAAAGAGAAACGAAAAATATCAAATAAAAAACTGCAAAAACTTCTTTACTACGCGCAAGCATGGTACTTAGCGATTAAGAATAGACCATTATTTAAAGATGAAATTGAAGCTTGGATTCATGGACCAACTGTAAGAAGTGTTTATAATAATTTTAAGAAATTTGGGTTTAATCCAATTACCACGGAGGTTAATGAAAAAGATTTAGGAAATCTTAGAGACGATGAACTACTAAATGATGTCTGGCAATTGTATGGGAAATATGACGCAGATTACCTTGAAGCACTGACGCATAATGAAAAACCATGGCAAACTGCAAGAGAGGGCTTGGAATTTGATGAATCGTCTGATAATATTATTAGCCAGGATTCGATGAAGGAATATTATAAAAGCCTCTTCAAAAAAATAAAAAATGCAGAATAGTAGATCTCCAATCTCCCAGTGGAATCCCAACAAAAATAAAATTTTAGATGATCGTTTAACAATTAATCCTTCTGCTAAAGACCCTGAGGGGGAGATTTTTCATATATCTTTTAAGTACTATAATGATAAAATATGCGAGATATCTTTACTTCAAAAAAATATAGCAAGGCAAGCTTTGAAAAATTTAAAAACAATTGGAAGATGCTTTGATTTGAATTCTTTAAAAGCTAATAACATTGATATTTTACATATTGCTCCATCTGGTGCTTATAAAAAATTATTTACAAGATCAATCACAGAAGACATAGATTTAAGGGAGCATAAAATTCAAGGCACTTCAAGATTATATTATTTCATTTCGAGCAAAATGTTTTATATTGTTGCTTTTACAAATGCTCATTTTGAAACAAATAAACAAGGTTAGTCATGTAGCTACAATTATACCCTCAAATCTCTGGCGATCGTTTGTCTGTTCCCATCAACCCATCCCTCTTTCATATTTAAAAAGAAAATGCTATTGTTTATTAACTGAAAACTTGACATGAATATAAAATTTGTCGAATCTATAATTGACAAGGCAAGAGACAATATTAAAGTTGAATCTACAAATATAGATCTTAAAATTAAGTGGTGGGATTTTAAAGAAAAACCCGATGAGTACATTAAAGATATTACTGCTATGGCTAATACATCAACTGGTGATTCCTATATTTTGATTGGTGTGGGTGAGGATGGAAAAATTTATAATACTCCCTTATCCATAGATGAAGCAAGTTTACAAGAAAAGCATAAAGAAAAAGTTGAGCCTAAAATATTAATTCATTTTAAGGAAATTATTCTTGAAGATAAGAAAATCAGCGTTATTTATATTCTACATTCGAAAAATCGTCCACATGTGATTAAGAAATATAAAAATGGGTTCTCATGGATATCGGTAAGGTTTGGCACCTCCACTCCGTCCGCATCGAGATCAGACATTGACGAGATGTATGAGGAAAGAGATAAGAGCAAAGATGCAGATATAAAAGTTGATTTTTTTGATCCAAAAATTGATTGGCGGGATTATTCAGATTACAGAGGTTATTGTTATCGGGTTAAGCTTGTCATAGATAACTATGAAGGCAAAGCGCCTGATTACATAACTAATGTGGTACTCAGGGAACATAGCGGTGAACATTGGAAAAGTAATTTTTTTAAATTTTATTATAGGGAACGTAGCTTCAATCATAAAAATGAATTAAAGATAGAAGCGCAGGAGAGACTTACAGATGTTGTGGTGTTTCTCTCTGACCAGGCACCAAACCCATCCGGAGGTCACAGAGTTAAGCCATCTTTAGATATTGATAATGTTGATTTGTTAATATCAACGAGAAGCGGTAAAGAGATACTCTTGCCTATAAATGCCGGACAAATCGCATAAATGATAGTTTTTCATGGTATTGTCAGCCATTAATAACTTTACCAATAACTAAGAGAAATTAAAAAAGAATTCCCAAAATAATCATCCACACTTTTAGTAAAGATAAAGGATTCTTATCAGCCAACCAATAAAGAAAACGCATATATTTAAATATTACAATAGAATCAAGTCGAATTTTTTTATTGTATCAACCAAAGCTGTGGAATATCGTTGGGATTTTCGTGGTAGTAGTTCCTGACTTCGTACTGTATCCCCGACACATTCGAAAAAAAATAAATAAACAGGTGCGTCAATTAGGCAGAAATAGAAGAAAATGCCCAGGGGTTATTTTTGTCATTCGTTTCTTTTGCTTTTACAACAGGTTTGCCTTCTTCTATAAGTTCTTGGAGAAGTAAATCATTTGCTTTATTAAGCTCATCATCATCTTTAGTATAAACGACAAAAGAGGCGTCAAACGGTAATTTTTTTGAAACCGCCGGATGTTTTATGAGATACATCGTCAGTTTATGAGATAGTTTTATATTTTTTGTAGTTTGTTTATTTGTGCTCATATTGTTCAAATTATACCACAAATATTAAAAAATTAATGAATAATAGTAATAATACTGTATGATTTAATTTAGTTATTGTCAATAATTGAATTATTTTCGAAAAATGTTTTTTTATATTCCATAAAGTGCTCTATCAGATCGTTTATTGCCCAGGTTAACCAATCAGAATGAGTACCGGATATATTAACTGGTTCTGCAATGCTTTTTTCATCAGAAAGTGTCAATAGTACATGCTTGTGTAAATAACCATGATGGCTATCGTAGCGGATAATTGTATGCCATTTGCCTTTTATAAGAACCTCAAAGGATACATTAACAACTTCAATAATTTCGTTAGTTGTAGATGTTCGAGCATAATTATAAGAGATTCTATCTTCATGGGATAAAGTAAAATCATGTTGTTTATTGCGTCTTTCTGTTTTTTGTAGTTTATTTTTATAACCCATATCTTTATATGAGATTTTATCATATTTTATTTATACCTTCATTTTAGTAAGTCGCGTTGATTGAGGCATTTCTTTTTAGATAGAGAGGTGGAATATCGTTTGGATTTTCAAGGTAGAAGTTCCTTTGTAAACTAGCTCCGACATTGAGACAATTTTAGCTTCGATTACCGGTTTTATGGACGGTTCTTACAATTTTATTAAAATAATCTGTTATAATTACTTTTAAGATGAACGATACAAATAAGGTAGAGCCACAACAGGTGCAAGGCACTATAACATTGCCTAATAAACCACCAATACAGATAAATCAAAATGCGGTGGAAAGTAGTGGTAGTGGTAAATCAGGCGAAGAATTCATTAAATCGTTAAAGGAGGCGGCAAAAAATGAAGTTTTTCCTAACTTCTCGAGCGCGGAATGATAATAGACCCTAAAGCCTCAAGCCCTAAAGCCTTAGTGAATCCCCCTAGTCAAACTATCATCTTAGATACAAATATATTTTCCAATATGAGTAGTGAGAAAAAAGGCGCTCCTCTCATTAGTTATTTATTGGAGTTATTGAAAAGAGGATTTAATTTTGCGTATTCAGAAATAACTCTTTATGAACTTTTGAGAGGCGCAACCGTACAAAAAGAAGAAGCCATGCTTAAGATTCTAAATTCTCATTTTAAATATTTTCTAAAAGGAGATGTGATAATTGCAGCGGCAAGATTAGATAATATTATGAAACTAGAAAAAATTGAAATTAATAGCGTAGATCATGGAGATAAATTTATTGCCTCTACGGCAATATTAACCGGCTCGCTTATACTGACAGCTAACGCGCGGGATTTTCCCTGGCCGCTTTTTCAGCATGTAGAAAATAAGCATATTCTTTATACCGACAAAAATAAAGCCACTACTTGTTTCATGGTTTCTTTAATGCGTCCTGATTATAAATTAATTAATTTAAGGTTTAAGGAGAGACCAAAATAAATTTTAAATTATCGTATAAGCCATAGAGGCGGATAGTCGGAGGGATTTTCGAGATAGTAGTTACGGGCTTAGTACACTTGCCCCGACATACTATATCCGGTTCCTTTGAGGGATCAATATCTGTTGATGATTTTTTTTATATTTGTTATAGTTATAATAATGGATCCGGAAGTATATAGAAAAAAGATTGAATCCGACATACTTAAAATAATTGAAGAGAAGCTCAAAAATGGCCAAATGGATGCTGTGCGGGCAAAAGAAATTGCGAGA
>JAHIGH010000224.1 GCA_018900295.1 Patescibacteria group bacterium
CCCAGATTTCCTGATCCCGTTTTCTTTGGAGCTTCTTATGATACTCGTATTCTTCTTCTTCACGAACGCGTTCCCGCTTTTTTGTTTCCTCGTACTGCTTCTGTTCCAGCTCCCAGGCTTTTCTTTGGGTATCCATTTCCTCTTTAAAATCAGTTTCTTGTTTTTTCTGCAGGGCGATAAGGGCGTAAAGCTCTCTGGCGGTTATTTTAACCTTCTGTGTTTCTTCCAGTTCTTTTTGCGCGATGGTGATCGCTTTGCGGATTGCCGCGAGACGTTCGGCTTCGGTAGTCAATTTTTCCATCAAGCTGCCGATCGTTTGACTGAGTGATATTTTCAACTGTGACAGGTCCCCGACGATCTTTTCTACTGTTTCTTTGGCCGCGGTGTCAACGATTTGTTTCTCTTCTTTATGAGTTTCATCTTCAGGCTTTTCTTCAACCTGTGTAAGGAGTTCTTTGTATGCGTCGAATATCTCAGGCTTGGTGCTTCTTTCTGAAACCGGAGTTTGTATTATTTTTGATTTCCTTGGCATAACAGTGGTATTCTACCGCATGAGTGACAATTTTGCAAATCAAAATTATTCGGAATGAATTATAGAATGTGTGTTATAATATTGACACAAAGTATGAAGAAAAAAGTTTTGGAATATAACAGTATTTTTCAGAAAGAAAAGGAGGGAGGATTTTCTGTTTGGGTGCCCGCATTGCCGGGATGCGCTTCGCAGGGAGAAACCTTTGAGGAAGCGGTATTAAATATACAGGAGGCAATTAGCCTCTACTTGGAGGATCAGGATAAACATGAGGTAGAAGAAGATGAGAAAGAAACCAGAAATCAATTTTTTGTGCCTATTACGGTAACTCCATAATCTATGAGCAAGCTTCCGCAGGTTTCAGGAAAAGAAACAGTTAAAGCGCTTGGAAAAATAGGCTTTGAAGTAATAAAACAAAAAGGTAGTCATGTGAAATTAACCCGCAGGATCAATAATCAAAAACAGATAGTAACCGTACCTATGCATAGAACTATAAAAGCCGGAACATTGCGAAATGGAATATTAAAGCCTATTAATCTTTCAGTTAATGACTTTGTAAAACTTCTTAGGTGATTGTTTGTAAAGGTTTTTACTTGTGATAGAATAAAGCACTGCCGCATGAATACTGTAAAAAATCTCAACGAAGAACAATTGCAGGCTGTAAAACACGGGGAGGGTCCGCTTCTTATTATTGCGGGCGCGGGAACCGGCAAAACAACTGTTATCACCCAAAGAATTAAACATTTAATTCTTGAGAAAAAGGTCGCTCCCTCAGAAATCCTGGCTCTCACTTTTACGGAAAAGGCGGCGGCGGAGATGGAAGAGCGGGTGGATGTGGAGCTTCCTTACGGATATACGCAGTTATGGATTGAAACCTTTCATGCTTTTTGCGACCGTATCCTTCGCAGCGAGGCAATTCATATCGGACTCAATCCGGCTTATAAACTCGCGACAGAAGCCGAATCTATCCTTTTTCTTCGTAAAAATCTTTTTAAATTAAAGTTTAATTATTTCCGTCCACTTGGTAATCCTTATAAATTTTTGCAAGGCTTTCTCACACATGTCAGTAGATTGAGGGATGATGATATAACCGCTGATGATTATAGGGCTTTCGCGGAAAAATTCGGACAAGACAAAACTTCGGATCCTGATGAGGTGAAGAAAACATTGGAGCTTGCTGATGCTTATAAAATTTATGAAACGCTAAAGGCGAAGGAGGGAATTATGGATTTTTCCGATCTAATAAGTAACACACTTAAGCTTTTCAGAACGCGAAAAAATATTCTTTCCATATACCAAAATAAATTTAAATATATTCTTGTTGATGAGTTTCAGGATACAAATTTCGCGCAAAACGAAATGGCAGTCCTTCTGGCAGGCAAGGAAAAGAATATTACTGTCGTCGGCGATGACGACCAATCTATCTATAGATGGCGCGGGGCTGCAATTTCAAATATTATCCAATTCAAAAAGCATTTCCCGAAAGCTAAAGTTATCGCATTGACGAAGAATTATCGCTCAACGCAAGAAATATTGGACAGCGCATATAAACTCATTCAATTCAATAATCCCGACCGGTTGGAGATAGTAGAAAAGATTGACAAGAAACTAATTGCCACAAGAAGCGAGTCGGGTGATCCTATCGAATTTAATTTATCAAACCGCGTTGAAAATGAAGCTGAATTTGTCGCAAAAAAAATAAAAGAGTTGGTAAAAGAAAATGAAAACGCATATACATATAAAGACTTTGCTATTCTTGTCCGGGCGAACGACCATGCCCAGCCATTTGTCAGGGCTTTCGAACGGGCACGGATACCTTATCAATTTTTGGGACCGGGGCGGCTTTTCCATCAGGAAGAGATAAAAGATCTCATAGCATACCTTAAGATTCTTTATAATTTTGAGGATAATGCCAATGTCTATAGACTGCTTACTATACCTTTCTTCGGATTTGATGCCCGTGATATCGCGGCAATTCTTAATTTTGCCAAGAGGAAAAATTATCTCCTTTTTGAAGCGTTGGAAAATATTGACGAGTTAACGCTCAGGGAAGAAGTTAAAATAAAAATAAAAGATATTATCGCAATGATCCACAGGCATTTGAAACGAGTGCCGAGAGAATCGGCCGGACAAATCCTTTATTATTTTTTTGAAGAGTCGGGGCTTTTCCGGGAATATCTTACAGCGGAAAAGCCGGAGGAAGAAAAAAGAGTACAAAATGTCGCGAGATTTTTTGAAAAATTGAAAAATTTTGAAGCGGAACATTCTGACGCGTCAATTTTCGCGATAGTTGACTGGATTGATCTATCAATGGAGCTCGGCGAGAGTCCCCTTGCCAGTGAGGCGAACTGGTCTGAGAATAACGCCGTGAATATCATGACAGTACATTCCAGTAAAGGACTTGAATTTCCGGTGATTTTTTTAGTAAGTCTACTGACACAGAGATTTCCGTCAAGAGACCGAAAAGAACAAATTCCTGTTCCTGAGGCGCTCATCAAAGAAGTCTTGCCGGAGGGTGATTATAATCTCCAGGAAGAGCGGAGGCTTTTTTATGTCGGGATGACAAGAGCGAAGGACCGGTTATTTTTTACAGCGTCTTTATTTGTA
>JAHIGH010000225.1 GCA_018900295.1 Patescibacteria group bacterium
CATGGTGACCATTGCTTCCCATCAGGTTGGCTTTTCGGAAGCCGCGCTCCATGTAAGGGCTATAACAGGCCTGCCTATTCCAACTCAAAAACGTTTGGGATATGACGTTATACCAATGATTACCCCTGCGGCAACGCATGTCGTTCTCGCGCCATGCGAAGGGTTTGATCCCGGATATAAGAATCTTCCCGCAGTTTTACAGGAAGAAGGAGTAAGTCTGTTGCTCTTTGGGAAGAATCAGGCGCACCTAAATAGGCGTATGGGAATCGTTTTGGCAACGGATCCGGATGTCCAAAAAGCCAGGGAAAAAGCGGAAAGGGCCGCTCATCACATAGAAATTTCAACCCGCCGGAATCAAAAATGGCTCAGGCAGGAGTCAGTGGAAAAACACATTTTCAAGAAATGAAAAGCCGTTATTTTCTTTCAGGGAGAGTTCCATCTAACCCTTCTAAATAGAAGCGTTTAAATATATCTATATGATTTATTGAATAATCTGTAGTATCAGGAACATGTGACAAGGGATGCTTATGCTCTTCATACCTCTTCGTAGCGTCCTCAATTCTTTTGTGAAAGTTTTTAATAGCTATTTCGTCAGCCTCGCTATACGGTTTTACTTGAACAGTCAATCTGCTTACTGGTTGTAATCGTTCATTCTTCGTGTTATGCTTTTCACCTAATTGCCAGCTTTTTATAATAAGTTCTCCGCCAAATCCTTCATCTCCTGTCGATACAGCTTCAGTCCAGAGGACATATCTTATTTTTTCTGGTATAGAAAGTTTTAATTTGTCGGAATTGTTTTCCCATTTTTTAGCAACATCCAAAACAGTTATTGGTTTAAATTTTCCTATATTCTCTTGTTTAATACTTTGTAGAGCTTCTACTCTTGCCATATAAAATGGAATTATAGCATCTCAGTTCACGATGTCAATGTTATTGCTTTTTGGGCTTTATGGTTTTACAATACACGAATCAAGACATTATCTTTATGATCGTTATTAAATTCGGCGGCACATCGGTTTCGACTGCTGCGGGGATACAAAAAATTTATAAGATCATTTCTGAGGCGAAAGATAAGAAACCCGTAATTGTAGTTTCCGCAGTCGCAGGAATAACTGATCTTCTGTTGTCCGCTGCGCGTTCGTCTCCGGGGCAGGCAAAGAAATCTCTTTCTGATATCAAAAAATTCCATATTGATTTTATTAATAGACTTGCTTTGCCAGCCGTAACGAAAAAAGACGTTTTACGTTACCTTGACACAGTTATTTTAGAAATCGGGAAAGTAGTAAGAATTAAAGGAAGCGAAAAAGCTTATACGGATAAAATTGTTTCTTTCGGCGAAATACTCTCCTCATACATTATTGCTAAAACGCTTTTGGAAAAAGGACTTCCTGCGGAGCAGGTCATTGCAACAGATATTATTGTTACGGATCAGAGCTTCGGCGGCGCCGAATTTCTTGTTGGAGAAACCCGCAAAAAAGTCACAAAAAAAATAAAACCGCTGCTTGAAAAAGGTATAATTCCTGTCATTACGGGTTTTATAGGCGCGAGCGTTGATGGAAAAGTAACCACACTTGGCCGCGGAGGGTCAGACTATACCGCGGCAATCTTAGGATTTTGTTTGGGCGCCTCAGAAATTCAAATATGGAAAGATGTCAACGGCGTATATACGACCGACCCGCGGCTTGTCGCAACGGCAAAAAATATTCCGGTTTTATCGTACCGCGAGGCGTCTGAGATGGCTTTTTTCGGAGCAAAAGTACTCCATCCCCGAACCATACGCCCCGCGGTTGAGGCAAAAATTCCGGTCAGAGTACTCAATACTTTTCACCCGGAAAAAACAGGGACGCTTATTCGGGAAAAACCCAATATAGGCAAACCTGTTAGGATAATTTCTTTTAAAAGAAAAACAACACTGGTCAACATGTACTCAACGGAAATGCTTTTTTCAAAAGGATTTCTTGCGCGTATATTTGCCATATTTGCCAAAAATAACATTTCAATTAATCTGGTTGCCGTTTCCGAAGTAAGCGTATCTGTAACGCTTGACAATGATAGTTGCTTGGAAGCGGCGGTGAAAGAACTTTCGCGCTTTAATCAGGTTACTGTCAAAAAAAATATGGGAATTGTATCATTGATCGGTGAAGGCATTATTGCGTCGTCTCACACGATTAAAAAATTGTTTGGTGTACTGGATAAAAAGGGGATTATGATCAAAATGATTTCACTTGGCGCAACTGACATTAATATAAGTATTGTGATAGAATCGGATCAGGTAGAAACGGCAGTAAGAACACTGCATAAAACGTTTTTTTAAGGGCTTGTAACGAAATAAGTTATGCAAGATCACGAAGTATTTTTGTGTGAGATTCGAGGCACTGAATTGCGATGGTATACGGTGTATGCTTGAGTAATTCAGCAACGACGAAACTCGCCAAAAAGACGAGTCAGCTTGTATGAGTTATTTCGTTACAAGCCCTGATATATGAAAATAGCACTCATCGGATTTGGAAAAAAATGATCAGACCTATAGCAAATGATAGATTTTTATTATTTGGTACTGATCTTATATTTTTCAATAACCGGCTTATTTTTTTCGTTATCACGTAGAAGAATAGTTACAAGTCCATCAGCATAGACAGGAACCCATTCTTTACTGTTTAACAATCTCAGTAAAAAAGGTCTGATTTTTACAGGGTCATCATCAACATTAAATACTACAGAATTAATATTATATTTCTTTACCTGTTGATTGAAAAATTGCTCATCAGCCATCATTCGCCAATAATCGTCAAAGAAAGACGCAGGATATGCTTCAGGTCTTGCATCAACAAATATCTTCTCTTCAGGATAAAGACCGAAAATAAGATAATTGCCAATACGATAATTATTAAAAATTGGTCCATGCACACCGGACTGTACGATAAAACTTACGGCATTTTCTGATGAAGGGACAAAAGAAAAGCTTAAAATTTTATAATAAAACAATCCTTTTGCATGAATGGCGATAATGATACCAACAGTCAAAATAACTGCTCCCTTTATTGTATTGACCATATACTTATTAGTAGCTTTTCGTATCTTTTGCTCAAGAAGCGTAAATCCCTGCGCTAATGGGATAAAACCAAGCACACCTGGAACGCTAATTGAGCGAATAAATTTTAATCCCAAACCCACAGCAAAGAGACCGCTTCCTGTTTGAAATATATCTTTCCATTGTTTTTTAGAAAACAAACTGATAGTAAATAAAACGATTAATAATTCAAATACGATGACTTGTAAAATCAAGGTATATGCAATATTTGTATTAGTGCTTGTTGGAGCAAACAAACTGAACGGGCTGCCATTTTCCTCGACGCTCAAGCCATAGTTATTAAAAACCATAAATGGCAAAAGCGCTCCCTGTATAAAGCTGGGATTAAGAAGCATCGCAGAAATAAGTGCCGTTCCTATAAATAATAACCGCTTATCAAGTCTTTTACTTCTAAAAAGTTCTTCAATAAAAAATAACCCATACATCCCAATACCAATAATAAAATAAATGTGCATATTTACCCATAGTAATTCTAAGATGGGCAAAAGCCATAATAAATATATTCGCTTTGACTGTTTATATCGTTCTATCAAAAAAATAAATCCACTCATAAAAAGATAGCTGAATAATTCAGGCAAGACATGAAAACGTGTTGAGAAGATGGTTGTGGATAGAAGAGCAAAAATAGTTACCCAAAACAAAGAGCTTTTTTTTAATGCAACAAAATACAATAAAGAAGCTGTTATTATGACTAATACCATTTTGAGAATGAGCAGTCCATTAAGCCCAAACCATGAAGATGTGAGATAAAAGATTACTTCTGCCAGCCATTCATGATTGATAATAGGAAAGCTTGGGTGGGTATATGAAAATAAATTTGTTTGGGGCACACAAAGACATTTAACAACGATTTCTCCCAGCTTCAAATGCCTTCCAAGATCTCCCATCATTGCGAGATCTTTTTGGAAGAGTAGAAGAAATAGATAAGTAAGTGGTATTAAAGCGAATAAAATTTTTTTAAAGTTTTGCATAGAAATAACTTTACTTGTAAAGTATTGCAACAGGACGTTGCTTTGTCAATAATTCAAATTTAGACTGACAAGATATGGACTGACAAGACAATCCCTCTTGACAAAAACTTAATTGCTCGGATATACTTAAGGCCTAAAGTAGAAAATATTTTTAATGAAAAAATTTACAACCATCATTTTCACATTATTTTTCTTCTTAATATTATTAGTTCCTCAGGCCAAAGCCGCTGTATTAGTAACTCAACAGACTGTCTCATCCGGCGATTCTTGGACAGTGAATTATAACAACGGTCAGGTTTTTGAATTTGATATGAATTACTCAGGTCAATGGCCTGTCCTTACATGCAAAAATTCTTCAAGCGGAAGCGTGGGAGTCTGGTTTCAAACAAATGAGGTGAATGTAAAAACCTCGGCTGGTTTTTCTCAAAGATTAGGAGGAATTTATGCGGTGGCCACTAATCACTACAAGCTTGTCTGTGATAATGATAGTGTAGCCGTTTATTACAATGATGGTTTGCTTGGAAAAGCGACTGATAATTCAATAAATGCGCCTTCAGGTAATTTTATAAATCAACCCAGAGTCGACTTTATAGCTAACGGCTATACGCGTATGAATAATTTTATTATTTATGACAGCAATCCACCCGTTGCAGATACGACTCCTCCTGTAATCACTATAAATTCTCCCTCTGGAACAGTTACTACGCAAACTGTTCCCATAGATGTCTCAATCACCGATGAATCAGGCGTAGCCAGCTCTAAATATTTTGTTGACGGAATTGAAATACCAAATACTTCAATTTCCATTAATTTAACATACTACCAGCCAGGAGATCACACATTCAAAGTTGAAGCAATGGATACTAAAAGCAATAGCGGCTCAGAAACTTCATCGTTCACCTATTCCCCAACAACAACTAGTATGCGCGAAGGAATATCTCAAATGTATGAAGACGGAAAAATCACCAAGCTCGGATCAAGTCTTTACGACAAACTAGATCAGGCCCAAACATATATAAATTCTAGCGACTATAATTCTGCTAGAGATAAACTAAATGCGCTGATCAATCAAATAAAAGCTCAGATTGATGTCCATATTACAGTTGAGGCCGGTAATCTTCTTATTGTCCAAATACAATACCTGATGGACTCATTGCTCCAGTAAATACACATGATATGCTAAAAAGGTTCTGTTTTCAGCTTCTTTTTGTTGGTTTTGCAATTTTATTTACTCTTTCAAGCCCTTGGTTTAAAGAGGTAGATGTCTATAAAACAAGTAAATCTGATTTGACAAGCATTCAGTGTGGATGGCCGGCAATTTTTATGAAGCAGAATTTAAGCAGATATGATCCACCGGCTTCATACAAAGCAAGGTGCTCATTTTTTAGTTATGAGAATCCCAGTAAGTATTATTAGCAGTATTTTGTAATAGATATAATATTTTTTTACATCCTTATATCTTTACTTTTTATGGCAAGTCGTAATATTGGATACTTCAAACAAAGGGAGACTTGAGCTTGACCAGCAACGACGAAACTCGCCAAAAAGACGAGTCAGCTTGTATGAGTTATTTCGTTACAAGCCCTGATATATGAAAATAGCACTCATCGGATTTGGGAACATGGGACGTGAGGTTGATCGGATCGTAAAAGAAGAAAAAAAACATCAGATCGTCTCGGTAAGTTTTGGAAAAAGAGAAGACGGTCTTGATGCAAAAGGAATTAAAAAGGCCGATGTTGCGATAGATTTTACCGCGCCCGATGTAATACTTTCCAGTATTTCTGCAGTTTCGAAAATCGGCACGAATCTTGTTATCGGCACAACCGGCTGGTACGATCAACTCGAAAAGGTGAAAAAAATTGCCGCAAAATATAAAACAGGCATCATCTACGGGTCAAATTTTTCAATCGGCGCGAATGTTTTTTTCCAGATCGTCAGAGCAGCAAGTGAACGCTTCGCCAAGTTTCCCCAGTACGATGTATACGGCATTGAAACGCATCATATAGGCAAAAAAGACAGCCCGAGCGGAACGGCAAAAACCCTTGGGCGTATTATTTTGGCAGACTCAAAAACAAAAAAAGTGTTCCAAAACGAGCGGGTCAACAGGCAGATTCGTCCTGAAGAACTTCATTTCAGCTCGGTAAGAGGCGGCGCAAATCCCGGAAGGCACGAGATCGTATTTGACAGCGCAGCAGACGAGATACGGCTCATTCATCAGGCGCATGGTAGACAGGGATTTGCGCAGGGTGCTATAATGGCCGCGGAATATATAAAAGACAAAAAGGGATTGTATCGTTTTGAAGAGCTTTTC
>JAHIGH010000226.1 GCA_018900295.1 Patescibacteria group bacterium
CGTTGATATTGATGAATGGAAGAATTTGTCTCATTTTCGGGTAGTATAGCATAAGATTTGAATGGAATGACAATGGTGTAAGTTGTGTGGTATAATATTTTAGATTTGATTCCGGGGTATTCTAAACGGAAAAAAACAAAGGCGATCCGCCTTGGCTTACCTTACAGCTTTTCAGTACTATTCGTACACGCTGTAAGGGGCGCACAACCGGCGGACGTAAGAAGCTCTAAATGCTCACCCCGCAAAGCGGGGAATCGCAAAGAGCTTCTAACGAAGGGGGGTGAATCTTAAGTGGCAGAAGTTAAAGATATAACTCTTACTTGTAAAGACTGCGGACAGAATTTTGTCTGGACAGCAGACGAGCAAGAATTTTATAAACAAAAAAATTTTAGCGCACCTTTACGCTGCAAAAATTGCAGAGTAAAAGCACGCGCAAAGTTTGACAGTGGAAATGGCGGTTCACGACAATCCTTTCCAATAACCTGCGGTCAGTGCGGCGCGCAAGACACGGTACCTTTCCAACCAAGAGGCGACAGGCCGGTTCTTTGCAGGAATTGTTTCAAAAAGGGAGACAGGTAAAACCCTTAATTAATTTTCAATTTTCAATTTTCATTGAATTTTCAATGAGATGGGTTGATTAGTTTGAAAATGAAGTAAATAATTACTAGTAATTTAAAATTGCAGTTTAAAGTTAAAAACTTTTGGACTGCAATTTTTTTTGGTTCTTTTTGATGTTTTAATTACTCATCTTACGCAAAATATTATTGTTCGAGCGCAGTCCCGCTCAGCGGGACGGAGTCGAGAACTTCTCGATTCCCCCGCTGAGCGGGGTTACTCGAAGAATAAGCTGCGTAACATGTTTTAATTAATATTTCTATGTTGTTTGATGTATTTATTGGGTTCTTGTTGTTCTTTTTGATTTTTATGCTAATGCCGGATTTTCGGATCATACAGAATATTACCACCGGAGTAATAACGGAAAATATTTTAAATTAATTACTCACCTTACATAAAGTATGTTTCCGGCTTGTGTCCGGACGTTGTCCCGGTTTTATCCGGGAATCAGATTCCGGATGCGCCCTTTCGGGCTTACCAGAAACACATTTGCGTAACAAAACGTTAATGAGAAGCGCCAAGATGTAAAATTCTTTCTATTTCGGGTATCGAAAGGATACGGTTAGTCCCGTACTATTCTGTATGATCCGGATTTGTCCGTGGTATACCACTCCGCTTTGAATTTGAGAATAACCGGTATATGCCTCCGTAGCTTTGCCTCTTCGCCTTATAGGCTTCGAAGGCACAAGTCAAAGTATCGCCGTGCCCTTCCGTAGCTTTAGCGGAGGAGGGTTAGGTATTATACTTTCGCATTTTGAAAGCATAGGGGTATAGATGAAAGTGGTGAAGCCAACTTTATAAATCGTGGGTGCAGTTGAATAGTTCTCGACAAGCTCGAACAATAAAAGCTTTAGTTATGTTGGCGTAGACATTTCTCCTATCTGTTCTCGACAAGCTCGAACAATAAAAGCTTTAGTTATGGGGCAGGAGTAGTGACCTGGGTTGGGGTTGGGGTTGTTGAATCTTGTTCCTGAGCAGGTGATGGAAGAGGTGAAATGGTTGGACCGGGAATACTTATCTGTGGTTCTCTTTCAGGAAGTTGTGTTTCCGGTTTGTTTATCTGTAACGGTTCATTCACTGTGTTTGTTTGAGTATTGTTTGCCGGATTTTGACCGGTGGTTTCCTGATTGATTTTTTTCGTAAGCGCCAGTATTTCGTCATCTATTTTTTTGGTACTGTCTTTGTTGTCCGCGACCAATGATCTGGTTACCTGATACATGCTTAGAGCTTCATTATCGTTGCCGCCTTTGGCTTCAAGCGCGTGTCCGAGATTATAATAAGCATTCGCGTAATCATTCTTTAAATTGATGGCGATCTGGAATTGGCGAATGGCATCGTCATACATTTTTAATTGGTAGTAGATACCTCCAAGGTCAATATATTGTTGCGGATTATTAGGATCAAGAGCGATAGCTTGCTGGTTGGTCAGGATAGCAAATTTATCAGCATTTTCACCAAAACCAATAAGGCTTCTGTAAATAGAGGAGAGATTGCTCCAATTAAAGGAGGTGATAGGAGAAATCATAGTAGCATTTCTTCCGGAATTGATAGATTGTTGAATTAATTGAATGATGTTTTGTTGATTTTTTGTGTTACCTTCGCTATCTTTTTCCTGAAGCGCGAGGGCATTTGCCAAAGCAATATTGGTTTGAGAAAGGCCACGATAGTATAAGTCACGATATGGGTACATATTGACTGCGGCTAATTGTAAGTTGTAGGTTGCCAGTCCGTTATTTTGAGCATAGGCCTCAAGGGATTTTTTGTAATAAAGATCGGAAAGGAACAATCTTATCGTGAAATAAAGCGGTATTATGACCAATGAAGTTATCATCAGGAAGAAAAGTATCGGGAGTAATTTGCTGTATTTTTTTTCATTTGTATTGAGGGAAATTGATTCTCCTTCCGGTTTGGCAGCGAGTAAACCTCTTCTCAGAGCTACGAAGAAGAATTCTATTTCGGCAAATTTTTCAGGGTTATTGTGGGCACGCGTGACTGCAAATATTCCCAGCAGAGCGTAGAAAAGACATAATATAGTGAACGAAAAGGGAAGAAGGAACGCTAAAATAACAGCGATAATTAACGGGTAAAAGAAGTTGCGTTCTTTCAGGATTCTGAAAATTAAGAAGATGAACGCGAACAAGCCCGTAATGCCTGTTGTCGCGAGTAATTCCAAAATAAAGGTGGATGAGCGGAAGAAAGTGAATGACCAAAGTTCGGGGTTCAGATTGTAGGCCGGACTCTTAAATCTCGTAAAGTCGGCGAGATAGGTTCCGAAACCGCTGCCGAATAGAAATCCCCACATGATACGACCGTTTTCTTGTGAGATCGCGGCGAATGCGGTCTGAAAACCTGTTTCAAGAGGGAGAATAAGAGGCTTCTGGGATGTCAGCAGTTGATATCCTGTTATTGCCAGTCCGGCGAGTAAGATGACGAAGGAGACAGAGAAGCCAATTGAGATAGGCGTATCGCCTGTATTCATGACGATTTTTTTACCGGATTTTAGCTTTTTTACCAGGGATATAATAAAGTATACGGTGATCGGGATAATAAGAGCGTAATAAATTGCCTGATCCAGCAGTGAGCCGAAAGTATTGAAGTAGGTAGCTTGTGTATACTGGAAAGGGAGAATGTAAATTTTGAAATAAGAGAGGACGGAGAGTAAGGCTGAAAGACACGCGCCCAGTACCAGGGATGAGATGATTATAAGAAGAGAGTTTTCACGTTTTACGGTATTTGTTATTAAGAAGAATAGCAGGGTTGTAAAGAGGAACGGCATATACGCAGTGAGAGCGTCAAGGCGATTTAGAGACAAAAGGGATGAGATAAGCGCAAATATGGCGAGAAGAAGCACCGGAATATCGAAAGGGGTGGTGCGGAATTTGATCTTGCCTTCAATTATGGTCCGTACACCGAAGAGAATAGCCAATATGCTTACGGAAGCGGATAGGAGAATTTGTTTGGGGAGGATAAATGCGTCTGTGTTTATGCTGAAGAAGAGCAGGGGCAGGAGAAGCAGAGTTAGTCCTATGATAAAAAGACTGGTATTTTCGATGTATAAAATAGTTTGTTTTTTGTAATTTTTCATTTAGAGAAAAATTGAGTATGTAACTACTCTACCAATTTTTTGGGGGAGATGTCAAGATGGGGTTTTTGTAAAATAAAGGGAGGTATTCCCTCTTTTTTTAAAGGAGGGTTAGGGAGGATTTCGGGAGCCATGAAATTTTGAATCTATTTAGCCTTGCAAGGTTCGACCTTGCGAGGCTAAATAAGGTTCTCGATATGCCCAAGCTCCTCGTTTTCTTCGACAAAGGTTTGATAGGATGGGGCAGGGGTGGTTTTGGAGAAATGCGCCAAGGTTTCCTCGGGGTGTACCCATTCGGTTTGTCTTGTGCCGAGATAGTCCGGATACGAACTCGGTTGACTTTGTCCACCTTGTAAGCCTTGCAAGGTTCGACCTTGCGAGGCTAGGGCTTGTTTGTGGATGTATTTTGATATGTAAATGAACTGCGAATCGTTTGTTGTTAAGGCGGCCTTATAGGTATCCTGGTAGAGAAAGCCTATGCGTTTGTATTTGCGGTTGAAATACATGGTGTATCTTGTGCATAGAGATTGCATAAATTTATCTATGGATAGCGCATTTTTTTGTTTAATAAAAAAGTGAAAATGGTTTGGCATTAAACAATAGGCGAGTAGAGTAATTTCTCCGGTAAAATTATTAAGCCGTAGTTTTTTGAGGATTTTATCCTTCTCTTTGTAGGAGGTGTCGGGGTCAGAAAGTCTTTCTTGTAATTCGGCTTCGTTTTTTGGAAGCAGGTATTCTTTTAAATAAGAAAGGAAGACTTTGTAGTCCTGTTCGTCTAAGAATATTTTTCTTTTTTCGACGCCTCTATTGTAGATGTGGTAGTAACCATTTTCTATATATGTTTTGACTCTATTTTTAGCAGGCATGATAATAGACTAGCATATTTTTTATAGCCTTGCAAGGTTCGACCTTGCGAGGCTAGTTCCTGTATTTCCTGTCAGGGGCCGAAGCGGATGGCAGCGCCCTCGTTATATTCTGTTTTAATTTGTAACGGGGTGAGGGCGCCACGGTTGAGTAGGCTTTGCCACTCAACGTGGTCCTGTTGAATAGCAAAGCTCATTCAATCAGGATAAGTTGTAGATGAGAACATCAATTTGCATTTTAAAACGAGATCTGAAGTTTGCCGCCTAATGCCTTTGCAACTTTTTCCAGGAAAGCAATTGAAGGACTAATATTGCCTCCTTCGAGCCTGGAAATAGCAGATTGTTTGGTACCAATCTTTTCTGCAAGTTGCTTTTGGCTCATGCCTTTCGCAAGCCTTTTTCTAATGACTTGTTCGATAATGCTGAACTCCAGCTCTAAA
>JAHIGH010000227.1 GCA_018900295.1 Patescibacteria group bacterium
AAAGTCGCCTGTCTGATCTCCCAAAACAGATGTCGCTTGTGAAGGTTTGGAATCAATATTTTCAGGAAGATCGGGCGCGTAAACAACTTTTCCCAAAAAGAGACCTTTATTCTCAGTCTCTCTTTTTCCTGAAAGATCATTGATGCAGCTTTCGG
This sequence comes from Patescibacteria group bacterium, assembly GCA_018900295.1. Taxonomy (GTDB): domain Bacteria; phylum Patescibacteriota; class Microgenomatia; order Levybacterales; family UBA12049; genus JAHIGH01. The sequence continues at coordinate 156 of JAHIGH010000227.1, forward strand.
TATTAGCGCAAAGGATCTGGGTTTTTGGAAACAAGAAAACTATTCCTGTAATAAGGAGGAGAAAACAAACAACTATCCCTGCGCTTAACTTTTTACTCATTATTTATATAGAGTAGGTCACTTTACAACAAAAGTAAAGAGAATTTTTTAATTTTATGAGCATAAAAAAATTATTTACATCATTCATTGCATTTTTTATCATTTCTGTTTATTTTACGCAAGTTATACCATCGCGAACCGTATTGGTTAAAGATTCAACTATTGCCCAAAAAACAATATCTTTAAATAACCGTTATGGAAATACTTACGTTAATGATATTTTTAAAAAAAATATACTATTAACCCTTGCTTACATGGATGGTCGTGTGCGTAAAAACTCGGATATCAACTGGAAAAAACTCGGGAAACCGTCACGCTACAAACTCACGCTTCAACCTGGCGAAGTTTTTGCATTTCATGAATATATTCTTCCTGCATATAAGGACAAACATATTCTAACAACCAATGCTCATTTTAGTGCATACGAGGGCTTCTTATCTGATGGATATCTGATTGGAGACGGAGTTTGCCATTTAGCCTCACTTATTAAATGGGCAGCTATAGATGCTGGATTACCTGTTGTTACTCCTACAAACCACAATTTTGCATATATCCCCGAAATACCAAAAGAATATGGAGTATCAATATATACTATGCCCGACCAACCCGCTTCAAGCGCACAACAAAATTTATATATCGAAAATACCTTCAATAAACCTATTATATTCGTTTTCAATTATACCAACGGCAATCTAAGCCTCACAATTTCTAAACCTGATTAATCTTGATCGCGCTCCACAGTTATTGAACACTCTGTCACCAATGCCGCGATTGCGCCGACTGCCGCAAGCACAGGAGCTATAACTGCCCCTATAACACCTACCGTTAATGGAATTTCAACAAGCGTCTTACCGTCTTTACCTTTGATAATGATGCGCCGCACATTACCTTCTTTTATAAGCTTTTTTACATTATCAAGTAGGTGATCTCCTTTTGCTTTAAACGTTTCTTTAATTTTTTTCTTTCCTTTTTTCTCTGCCATATTACCTCCTTTCCATAAGATTTTGATGTGATTAGTATATCATTTCAACCTGTTTTATTATATATTTGTCTTGAGGTCAAAAGAAGTTTTTGCTATACTGCTAGTTACGCGGGCGTAGTTCACCGGTAGAACGTCTCCTTGCCAAGGAGAAGGTAGTGGGTTCGATCCCCATCGCCCGCTCCATACGGGGCAGCTTTTTCAGAAAAGCTCCGTATGTATTGATATAACGGGCTAATTTAATTATTTTTTAAAGCTTCACTTTTGTAATTTCCAAGGAATCTGAAAATTTTCTCTAGTTTTAGCCTAGAAATGGGTTAGATTCCCATTGCCTTGTTTCCATGGCCTCAAAATATTTGAAAGATTATCTCTTGACAAATTATATCTAATTGTATACTATGGTCATATACATAAATATACACAATTTATAGAATGACGAAGAGAATTGATTTTTCAAAAATAACAGGATATGAGTGGGATAAGGGAAATAAAGAAAAAAATAAAAACAAACATAATGTTGAAACAGATGAAAGCGAAGAAATATTTTTCAACGATCCTATTTTTGAATATGATAAAGCCCATTCACAAGGCGAGGAAAGATTTTTGGCATATGGCATAACCGATAAAGAAAGATTACTGATTATCTGTTTTACCATACGCGGAGAAAAAAAAGATAAGATAAGAGTAATTTCATCACGAGATCAACATAAAAAAGAACGAGAATATTATAAAAAACAATTAGCAGAAAGGAAGAAAAAATATGAATCAAATAAAAAATAAAATACCAAAATTTAAGAATGAAGATGAAGAACGAGAGTTCTGGGCAACTCATGATACTACTGATTATCTCGACAACTTTGAACCAATCGATTTACAGTTCCCAAGCTTAAAACCTACCACAAAAACAATTAGTATACGATTACCGGAATCGATGATTAACCAATTAAAAAGATTGGCAAATAAACGTGATGTTCCTTATCAATCGCTTCTTAAAATTCTTCTTGGAGAAAAGTTGAAGGAAGAATCAATTTCTTTATAATAAAATCTCATTTTGTTTCTTCTTCTGTTTGATACCTTTCCATTAGGCTTTCTTCAAACCCTCAAGCTCAGCATTTCTTGTTTTATATCTTTTAATTTTTTGTGAATATAAAATTTAGCTTCGAATAGAGCACTATTCCCATTCGTCTCTTATATTTATTGTATCAGTAAATATGTCAGTAAAAGAACGACTTGACATTGTGGCACAATGAGATACAATAAATAAAGAACATGATTGTTGTTAATGAACTTATTTGGGATAATTGGAATAAAGCACATATTACTAAGCATAAGATTTTACCCGAAGAAGTTGAGGAAGTCTGTCATGAAAAGCATAAAGTTGTTGAAAGTTTCAGAAAAAGATTATTATTAATTGGTAAAACTAAAAAAGGGAGATTATTGGCTATAGTATTATCACCGGAAGATAAAAATTTACAGAGATATGGTAATGGTATATATTACCCGATTAGCGCATTTGAAAAGGAGGTGAAAAAATGAATAAAACAAAAAAGTTAGTACCAAATGAATCCGTTTTTAAAGATCAAGAAAAAGAAGCTGATTTTTGGGAAAAAAATTTTAATGAGGTGTTTGATAAAGGCAAACCTACTAAAGTATCATTCGCAAAAAATTTATCAGAAACACTTAATATCCGTTTAGATCCAACCACAATCAACATTGTGAGAGATGAAGCAAAAGCTAAAGGATTGGGTCCAACACAACTAATTAGAATGTGGATTATGGAAAGAATCGGTAAGAAGTCTTCCCATGTTCCAGGAGTGTAAAAGTTTTCATATAGTAAATTAATGTTATATTTAAATTGTGATTATTCCTCAATTTTTTGAACTTATTCTTACTTTTGTTGTGCAATTTGATAGGATTTCATTAAATTGTTAAAATAAGTGAAAATTGATTCCGGGAGGCGTTTGGAATAATTTGCATCGCCCGCTCAAAATTAATAACGAATTATTCAAAGGTCTTTAAATATGTAGATTGCACTTTCTCCGGAATTAGACAACGAACTAAGAAATTAAATATTGATCTTGATTTTTTAAATCCGAATATTCCTTTTGCGCAAATGATAATTTATTGTTTATTTTATTTTTCTCCACGGCAAGTATCTGTATCTGATTTCTGGCGCTATTTATTTAAAGAACATAATGAACCGTAAAGACTGTCGCGCACAAACTATAGAGACATATTGTGAGTATAATAAATACACCCCTGCTAATTTTGACCCCGAATTTAATTTGGTAGGACATAAAAATATTGTATACCACTTCGCAATCATTTTACAACAATTTAGTATATACCTACCGAAGCTTTCAAATGGAAATCAGGTTGATATAGCAATATAATGTAACTTAATGATTGCTTCGCTAGGTATTATACTTATTGCATTTTGAAAGCGTAGGGGTATAACGCTTTTTTTCCACCCTTGACAAATTATCTGCAAGTCAGATATTCTTATACGTATGGAGAATCCTGTTCAACCACCAGTACAACAAATACCCCAAAACCCAATAATCCCTCCTGTGCCTCAGGCATCTCCTCAGACGCCGCAAGTGCCTCCTACACCGCCTACGCCCCCAACAACAGTAATGCCTACACCAAAAAAGCCGCTTATTCTTATCTTGGCTCTTATCGCGCTTATTGTTTTTGCAACTATTGTCTATTTAATGAAAAGCTCTTCCTCACCGGATATTAAAAATACGTCAAACATTCCGGCACCTACAGCAAAACAAAACATAACCCCAACTGTTACTATCGAAAATAACACATTACTGCCTACTGGAACGAGCGCAGCACAACTCGACCAGGATATTCAAAATATAGATACAGAACTTGGGACATTAGAATCAAATTTAGAAAATGTTGACCAGGGATTAAACGACCAGTCATTGGACTTAACAGAATAAATATATGAAAATCTCTATAATTTTAACAACCGTAGCTTTACTTTTTGCTATTAATATTAATACAGCGTCTGCTTTAACACAAATTCAGACAGGAAATAAATCCGGTTTACCAATTCGTGGCGCAAGCGAATCAGGAAAAGAAGCATCGAAAGAAATGAAAGAAAAGGTTGCTAATACAACAACAGAACGTCTTCAACAAAAGGCTGGTAATGAAATTACTCGCAGAATTACTTCCTTGACGAATATAAATAATAGAATTTCTAAAATAAAAAGACTGACAGAAAACCAAAAATCATCATTGACAAACGATATACAATCTGAAATTACAAATCTTACTGAATTAAATAAGAATATACAACCGGAGACAGATTTAGAAACACTGCGTACGTATGTAAAGTCTATAATAACTTCGCATAGAACTTATCTTTTATTTTTACCCAAAACCCAAATTATCATAACGGCAAACGCGATGCTTAACGCCGCTGATAAACTAAATGAACTTGCAACAAAATTACAATCAAGAATAAGTGAGGCGGAGAGTAGAGGAGAAGACACAAGTAATTTAGAGACAACACTGGCAGACATGCAGACAAAAATTGCAGATGCAAAAACTCAGGCAAATAATGCCATTAATGCTGTTTCTATACTAAAGCCGGCGGACTACCCTGACAACAAACCGGATTTACAAAACGCCCGAACCATGCTTCAAACAGCACACAAAGACCTGATAACCGCAAAACAAGACGCGCAAAAAATAATTACTGAATTACGAAAGCTGAATAATATTACAATAACGCCTGAAGCAAATCCCGAATCCACAACCGCACCTACAAATATTCCTGATACAGCTACGAATATGCAAACAATCTCGGACTGAAAATTTCATTTATAATGAAATTAAAGAAAACAGTAGCTAATGAGAATAACCAGTTCCGCATTTGAAAATAGAGAGCAGATCCCCGGTAAATATACTTGCAATGGAGAAAATATCAATCCCCCTCTTAAGTTTTCTGAAGTACCGGGAGAAGCGAAAAGCCTGGTATTGATTATTGATGATCCCGATGCTCCGAGTGGGACATGGATACATTGGATTGTTTACAACATCAGTCCGAATCTACGGGAAGTAGGAGAAAATAGTATCCCTGATGATGGGGAAGAGGGGACAACGACTTTTGGCAAACCCGGCTACGGCGGTCCTTGCCCCCCTTCCGGAGTCCACAGATATTTTTTCAAACTCTACGCGCTTGATAAAACCCTCTCTCTTGAAAAAAATCCTGATAAAGAAACCATCTTAAGAAACATGCAAGGCGCAATTATCGCCCAGGCAGAATTAATCGGCCTATACACCCAACAAAAATAATCCTCATTCTTTCTCTTTTCTTGCTTGCTTCATGCCAATTTGATATCATTGAACTTGCGTTTTCGTTCTGTAACGCAAAATTGCCGAGTCGTCTAATGGTAGGACAACAGACTTTGCCTGCCCGCCATCGCTGGGATTTGTGCTGGGAGATCGTCTAATGGTAGGACAACAGACTTTGGATCTGTTTATTCAGGTTCGAATCCTGGTCTCCCAGCTCAGACCCTAGCAGGCGGGGATCCGTTTATTCTGGTTCGAATCCAGGCCCGGCAGCAAAAAGTTACATATAGGATTAGAACATGATGCATGTACTTAATTAATATCATGCATTTAACCCTTGACAATTTGTACAAAGTATTGTACATTATGTTTATGAGCAATTTAATGTCAATATCAGATGCAAGAGCAAACCTGCCGGATATTGTTACTAAAGTAAGCGATACCTTGGAGAGGATAACAATTACTGTAAATGGCCAACCTAAAGCTATTCTTGTTAGCGCTGAAGAGCTGGAGTCATTAGAGGAAACAGCGGAAATATTAGCAATTCCTGGAGCAAAGAAAAGCATAAAGCAGGGATTAAAAGAAGCAAAAAAAGGTAAAGGAACTCCTGTTTTACAACTGCGATAAAAAAACACATGCTAGTTATTGTTACTCCAAAAGCATTAAAACAGTATAACCATCTTCCCAAGACTGAGCAGGCAAAAATTAAGAAAAAATTTTTAGCATTAGAACAAAATTCACATGAAGGCAAAAAATTATCCGGAGAATATGCAGAGCTACGATCATTGAAAGCTTGGCCATATAGAGTAATTTATTATATCGATAATGTACAAAAGAAAATTTTTATCGTAACTATTGCTCATAGACAAGGGGTTTATAAATAGTTCTAATTGTAGTTTGGGATATAAAAACTTTCTTTATTTTGAAGTTCTTCAGGCGATTATGAAAATTCTAGGAATTAATTTTTGTCGGACAAATAAGCTTAATTCTAACTGTAAAAAAATTGTCTTCCAAACTTGCTTGGCGGTGGGCGCTTATTTCATGGTTGACATATCTTATATTGGTCGTCACAATTCAAACTCCGCTTTTTTTTATGGTGTATTTCTTTCTTACATCTCATTAGTAAGCATTACAGCGAATCTTACACTGGGGAAATTAACAGATAAATTACAAAAAAGAGTTCTCTTTCTATACCCTTTGACAATTATCATGGCTCTTGTTACATTTACTTTCCCTTTTGCGACCAAAAATATTACTCATTGGATAATTGTTACAGGTATTATAGGATTTTTACTTCCTTTATTTTGGAATGTATCAACTGCTCTAATTTTTAGATCTATTGAAATGTATGCTCTCCGAGGCTTTTTCTCATTGCGGCCTCTATAACTCTTTGTCCCACAACAATATCATGCTTCGTTTGTTCCGTAACTTTTAACTTCAACACCTCTTTGAATGTGAACCAACCGAATGTTTGGCCGTTTTTTGAAGAAAAATTCCGTAATTCGCCCAACTGAGAATAAACAATATATTGAAATTCATCTGAATTTTCATTTAAATATGAATATACTGGAAGTACTTCCCTAATTTC
>JAHIGH010000228.1 GCA_018900295.1 Patescibacteria group bacterium
AATAATGGCTTTGTAAGACTTTTGAAGCATCCTGGCAGGTATACTACTTGTGCTTAACATACAGAAATGATAACAAATAATACATTATTTGTCAATATCAATAAAAGATATCATTGACAAAAATTTTACTACATGAAATGATAATTCTATGCAACAACTCTCGCCCCCTCCGCAGGAAAAAGAATTACCATCTCCCAACGAAAAACTCCTGAGAAGTCCTACGTTTCTGGAAAAACTCTCGGAAAAACAGGGAAAAGCCGCCAAATGGCTATCCATCGGTTCAATTATCTTGTTCGTATTCATACTATTCTCCGCTTCAATCCTACTTCTAAGAACACCAAAAATTCCAACTATACTGCCACTACCAACCCCGCCGGCTCCGACAATTACATTATCCCGCTCGGTCAATGCAGTCGAAATTTCAGCCGACAAAAAATCCATCCTCAATGCCGACACCAAAAAAGTCATCTTTACAATCGAAGAAGCAAAAGCTTTTCTTGAAAAATCAGATAACCCATACAATCCCGATCCCGCTAATCCCAAATACGCAGGCGACTGTTTTGGTAATGCAGTTTTATCGAACAATAAATATCGTATCGTTTTTTCCACAGATTGCTTACCTGGAGATTTACCAGAAGCCTGGATCGGAATTTACAACTTACCTCTCCAAACCAGTTGCCCGCCTAATGCAGCATGTGCACCCAATCCCCCACCTTTTCAATTTTTGATCGGTGGCAGTGGTAAAAATTTTGTCTGGTCGCAAGATAATCTAGCCATCACCTACGAAGCAGACTTAGGTTTATCCGGAATGACCGAAACCCGCACTATTGACTCGAATACAGGAGAAGTTTCGAATAAAGAGAGCAATTCAACAACAAAAGACTATTTTATTCAAAAAGAAACTTTAAAAGATTCCAATCCTAAAATAATAGCTAAAAGAATAACTTTATCGATAAAAAATTATTCACTAGATAATGGAATCGTCAAAATAACCGGAATGGATCAAAAAATCAATCTCAATGAGCCTATTTTGCCTATTTTAGATTTAGACAAAGAAACTCTACCCCCAAACCCTAATTACAGATAATTCAAAAGAGAAAGAAATAAAAGTAGTTTTTAACGCTGCTAATTCAAAAAGTACAACTTTCATGAATAAAATACCCATAGGAGATATTGCAACTACAGGGGTGGAATTAAAAGGCAAATTTTCATACCAAGGCTTTTGGCCATCTGAACTATATAAAACCTATTCAACGTTTGCACTGGGAGCCGAAGCGAAAGAAGTTGGATTTACTGCACTTCCCGTACAGTACAATTCAGAAACAGGCGAAACAAAAATCTGGACAATTATGGTTTTTGATGTAGAATATAATCTCGCGAATTAAAAACTCTATTTGATCTTCACTTTCGTGCACCACTCTTGATACTTCTCATCCTCTCCCCGAACAATCTTAAAAAATTTATCCTGGAGTAAGCCGGTTATCTTTCCCCTCTTTCCATTCCCTACCAACCGCTTATCAACCTCTCTGATCCACGCCACCTGCACACCTGTTCCTGCGAAAAAAGCCTCATCGGCAATATACAATTCACTCCGCGCTACAGAGCGTTCCTCAACCGGAATATTTAAATCTTTCGCCAATTGAATAATCGATCGTCTGGTAATTCCTTCCAGTATATCGTCCGCTATACTCGGCGTTATAAGCACACCGTCCCGTACGATAAATATATTTGCCGCCGACCCTTCGCAAACATGCCCCCTATCATTCAAAAATACTGCTTCATCGTATCCGTTCTCAAGAGCTTCCTTCCGTGCTAACGCTGAATTTACATACGCGCCCGATATCTTCGCTCGGGGAGAAATAGAATTCTCTGTTATCCGCCGCCAGGACGAAACCAGGACAGACAATCCCTTATCAACCGGTAGATATTCCCCCATCGGAATCATATAAAGAGAAAAATCCATGGTTGCGTCGGCGAGATTGGGTCCGATATTTGTGTGTCCCAAATAAGCAAACGGACGGAAATACACGTCTGTCTTGGGACTATTTTTTTTCAAAAGCTCAAGGGTAATATCTCTCAATTCTGAGGCTGAATAAGCGAACTTGCACCCTAAAATATGTATCGAAGACAAAAACCTTTTATAATGGTCATCAATCCGAAAAACCGAAATATAATTCTCCTTCTTATTATAATATCCGCGCATCCCGCCAAAAACCGCAGTCCCATACTGGAGCGCGTTCGTCATTATAGACACCTTCGCGTCCTCGATCTTAACAACCTTTCCCTGAAAAAAAGCAAACGGCAAAGCTTCTGTTTTCATATCCCAATTTTACTGTTACAACCCCCGCTCGTCAATAGCTTTAAAAATTACTCTTTCAAAATATCCACCCCACCCTCGCTTGTTAAAACACAACCCGTATAATATAATAAACATTATGGAAATAACACATGAGATATCTCCTCAACAATCACTTGAATCAAAAATAAATAAAAGCGCACCGGAAAACCCTATATTAAACAAGCTAAGGTTAATCGACAAACAAGAACGAGAACAAAAAAGCCTTGACGTGCTTCCTGAATTAAGCAATCAAAGAATTAATTTGTACGCAGAATTACAGCAAATGACAAATCAAAACCTCTCTAAAAAAGAAGCATTAACAAAAGCAATGGAGACTGAACTCAAAAATTTACAGGAAAAATTAACAAGAATGACAGAATTAGACAATTTACTCTTCAAAGATAAATCACCTAATAATAATGTAGCTGGATTTAAAGAGAATATTAAAATAACAAAAAAGCAAATTAAAAAAATACAACAACAACTACCACCAGGCCTTATAACTGCTCCCGATCAGTCAAATAAACTACTGACACATTCTCAAATAATGGGATTTAAAAAATAACCTGCTCTTTGTCCGAAGGCTTGACACCCCCCTACCTTCATGGAATATACCCCTACGCTTTCAAAATACAAAGGTATAATACCTAACCCTCCTCCGCTAAAGCTACGGAAGGGCGCGGCGATACTTTGACTTGTGCCTTCGAAGCCTATAAGGCGAAGAGGCAAAGCTACGGAGGTATACACCAATTATTATTTATAAATTCAAAGCAGAGTGGTATACTGTCTCTATGCCAATCAATACTCAACCGCCTCAAGACATGCCGCAACCAATTCTTGAACCTGCGCCGTCAAATCCCCCCAAGCCGCGCAATTTCTGGAAAATACTACTCATTTCTATTACAGTTATTGTAATTATCACAACAGCCGGAGCGGGTATACTGATCTTTTCTCAACTAAAAAGTATTACGGAAACAAACAACAGTAAATCATCCCAAAGCTCTCCGCTGGACAACCCCCTTATCCTGAAAATGGTAGAAAAATTACCTATTCCCAAAATTACATTTGTACCCATCACGCTCGCCCCCACAACTCCTTTGTCTCAAACAAATCCGCAATCCACTTCGACGCCTTACCGACCCACAATGCAACCATCAGATTGGAAAACCTACAATAATATATCCTTTAATTTTTCCCTTAGCTATCCTCAAGAACTGACAACCCAGGAAAATTCACATGGCCTTGGTGTCACCGATATTTCCTTCACCAACCCCAACTCCAATCCCCAAAATGCTCCTAAGTACCAAATCCTCATCTACCCCAAAACTATTGGCAACCTGATAGGACAAAACTTTGAGCAATTCTATAATCTCCCCACTCCATCAACTCAACTCATGACAAGCGAAGCAACTACCCCCCAACAATTCACAAAAATCAAAAATACTACCATAAATAGCCTCCGCGCATTTAATTTCAGGACAACCTCCGATCCGCCCGACCCCGCCGAAGAAGCGGAAATCGGTACATATATAGAACTGGGAGAAAGTACTCTAATTATTTCAACAGGAGAAAGTAATCAAACAATTCTCGACCACATACTCTCAACCTTCAAATCCAATTGAAAATTTTATAATTGAAAATTCATTGAAAATTAAAAATTGAAAATTATTTTCTCTTGACTTTTGATCTTCTCATCACAAATATCCCGCTGAAAAGTCCAAGCGCCATCCCCAACACGCTTCCACCTATAACATCCGTTGTCCAATGTTCACCCAAATAAACCCTTGAAACCAACATGACTATATCAAATCCGATAATACATATTGACAAAAACAATTTCAAAGGATTATTTAATCCCCTTGCCTGCCAAATCAAGACAAGCAAAATCGTGGACAAGAACATAGTCCGCCCTGCATGACCGGATGGATATGAATTATCAGCTCGGATATGAAACTGCGGAAAATCAAAAACAGTCTCTGTCCGCAACATAAATTGAGGCGGCGGAGTGTGATCTACATAGAACTTCCCGAATAACTCAAACAAATGAAAACCGAAAAAAAGTATTATTGCAATAAAACCTGCGAGAACCCTTCGTACTACTGCAAAAATTGCTACCAGCAATACAAGCATTATCTCAAATTTCCCGATATCGCTGAAAGCCGAAAAAATAGTATCCAAACGCCTGCTGATATTATTTTGAAGCCGCACCGTCGTATCAAAATCAAATTGAGTGAAAATATCTTTATGAACTAGGTAAGAAAAAAAAACAAAAACTAAAAAAAGAAACGCGCCACACAAAAAAAATGAAATTCTCTTCGACAT
>JAHIGH010000229.1 GCA_018900295.1 Patescibacteria group bacterium
CTGGATGGGGACGACGCCACAAAGTGGTTAGTGCCCTTGTGGTAAATCCAGTAGGTTAAAAAATGTAACAATTTGAAAATTACCCTATCTTGTACCCAAACCCTCTTACCGTCTGAATAAGTTGCGGTTTATTTGGAAAAGGCTTATCTATCTTGTTTCTCAAATATCCGATATATACTTCTACGGTATTGGGAAGCACATCGGCGTCATAATTCCAAATATGGTTAATAATTTGTTCCTTTTTCAAAACTTTATTGGCGTGCCTTAAAAGATATTCCAGGAGTGCATATTCACGGGCTGTGAGTTGAATTAATTTTCCATCGCGCCTGACTTGATATGTAATAGTATCTAACACAAGACCCTCAATACTTAATTTTGTACCAATATTTTTTTTCGGTCTTCTCGTAAGTGCTCGTATCCTGGCAAGTAATTCCTCGAAAGCAAACGGTTTTGTGAGATAATCATCCCCTCCTGCGTCAAGTCCCCCAACCTTATCGCTGATCTGCCCTTTTGCTGTAAGTATAATTATAGGTATATTTATTTGCTTTTCTCTCAGTTTTGAACAAATTTCTATCCCATCCATTTTTGGAAGTAATAAATCTAAAACAATCAAATCGTACTCTTCAGAAACTGCCAAATCAAATCCTTCCTGCCCATCAAAAGCCACATCTACCGCGTAGGACTCCTGTTCAAGCCCTTTCTTTATAGAATTTGCTATTTTATGTTCATCCTCAACCACCAATATCCTCATTTTATACGCATATTATACTCCAATCCTGAGAACCACCTGAAAATCTGCTATCCTAAAATAGCTATGACCAACCTCAAAAATTGCGCGCAAGCAGCATTGGCTGGTATTCAACAATAGTTGGTATTTCAGCTCTTTTCGCCATTATTGTTGCCGGACAATTATGGGACAAAGTGAGTCATCCCGCAGTCTTTATGTATGGAGCTGTCTCTGCAATTCTTGGCATAATCGCCCTATTATTCCTTGTCTCCTCTAAAAAACAAAATAACAAGACAAACACGTGTGAAAATCTAAATAACAGGTGAAGAAATAACTGTCCCGAATGCATCTAAAAAAGCACCAATAAAATTTATTTTATTTTTTTTAAACGATTTTCTTTTACAAATTCAGGCAACAAGCCCAAATCTACGCCTGAATTATTTCTGTTCTTAATTTTAAAGTCTCGCAAAGGCAAAATCTTTAAAAATTCCATACCTCCATGAGCCAATCCCTCATTCTCATCCGCCACTTTTTTCACTTCGAACCTCTTCTCAGCAACCTTAACTATATCCAATTTTAAATTAAAAAAATCTTTTTTTGTCAAATTCGAAACAGCTTCTCCTACAAAACCTTGATTAATATTTTCTACCATTTCCAGCTTACCATTAGATATGGTATTTTTAAGTAATCTCAATTTACTACCTATTGAAGAATCACCAAAAAATAAACCAATTCCAATATCCAGTGATTCGACCAATTTATCTGTATATTTTATATTCCCGCCAAAAATTCTTCCCTCATCTTCTGTAGGCATCTCCCAGCCGCTATCCTGAGGAAATTCTTTTCCCGCCCTCGCGCGCGCTTCTTGATATTCCTCGCTATAAAATATTTCTACCTGCTTACCCATCTCATAAGCCAAATCCACTCTTCCTTTCAATATTTTTCCGCCATCATCTTCTCTTACCTCAAAACCCTCTCCTTCTTCATACGGATCTGTATCTTCCGAAAAAAGAGATTTTTCTTTTAATTCTTTTAAATCTCCACCACTAAAATTACTTATAATTTCCATAGAAGCTTATTCCTTTATGACGTAACCGAATCCCCGTACAGACTCGATCAATTTCTTCTCATGCTTCGCGTCTATTTTCTTTCGCAAATATCCGATATAGACGTCAACCACCCTGCTGTCAACATCAAATGAATATTGCCATACCCTATTCAGTATCATTTCCCGCGACAATACCTTTCCCCTATTGATCATCAAATAATGTAACAATTTAAATTCATGGGGACTGAGAAAGACTTTTTCATCCGCGCGTGTTACTGTCACACTTTTCGTATCCAGCATCAAGTCTTCTATCTTTAACGCCTCTTGTTCTGTATTTTTAAGTTTGGCTCGTATACGAGCCAGTAATTCCTCAATTTCAAATGGCTTGCTGATATAGTCATCCGCGCCCAGTTGAAAACCGCTCAATATATCATCTGTACGATTTTTTGCCGTAAGTATAATGACAGGCATCTGTGGATAAAGTCTTTTTATCTCTCTACATACCGATTCCCCTGTCATTTTAGGTAATGACAAATCAAGAATTACAAGATCAGGTTCTTGTTTTTTTACGGTTTCTATAGCCTCAACTCCATCGCCTGCCATATCAACCAAGTAATTATGCTCAACCAAAAAATCTCTGACC
>JAHIGH010000230.1 GCA_018900295.1 Patescibacteria group bacterium
ACATTCTTTTTTCAAATTTAAGCCGGATGTCACTTTACAGAGTGTCAAAAGAATATATAAAAAAGGAGACAAAAAGAATTTGTATGAAAAAATTGACGTAATTGTTATCGATGAAATTTCAATGGTCAGGTCGGATTTGCTTGATTGCATGGATAAGTCATTGCGGCTTAACAGGGGAAGCAGTCTGCCTTTCGGGGGCGCGCAAATGGTTTTTATCGGAGATCTGTATCAATTGCCTCCGGTTGTTACGGGATCGGAAAGAGAAATTTTCAGGACGCATTACAAAAGCCAATATTTTTTTGATGCTCATGTTTTTCAAGACCTTCAGATGGATTTCATAGAGCTGGAAAAAGTTTATCGGCAGAAAGATGATAAGTTTATCTTGCTTCTTAATTCGGTCAGGAATAATTCGGCTACGGAAGAACATTTAACGCAAATAAATAAGCGGTATGATCCAAATTATGCTCCAAGTCCAAAAAGTTTTGCTATTTATTTAACTACCACAAATGATCTTGCTGATACTATAAATATCGCGCAGCTGGAAAGGCTTAAAGGAAAGGAATATAGATTTGAGGGAAGCATGAGCGGTAAATTTGAGATGAGGTCTTTGCCTACGGAGCATGAGTTGTCAGTAAAGAAGGGCAGCCAAGTAATGATGCTCAATAATGACAGCCAGGGGCGCTGGGTGAATGGGACGATAGGAAAGATTGTTGATTTTGAGAAAGACGAGGAAGAAAATGAATTTATTCTGGTTGAGATGACTGACGGCAGTATAGAGGTGGTTTCTCCATATACCTGGGAGTTGTTCAATTTTTCATTTAATCAAAAGACTAATAGTTTGATTTCGGAGACAGTCGGCACATTTACGCAGTACCCGATGCGTTTGGCATGGGCTGTAACCATTCATAAATCCCAAGGAAAAACATTTGATAATGTCGTTATCGATATAGGCCGCGGAACATTTGTGCATGGGCAATTATATGTAGCTTTGAGCAGATGTACCAGTCTTGAGGGGATTACTCTCCGGCAGCAAATCGGGAAAAAGCATATTTTTATGGATTGGCGGGTTGTGAAATTTGTTACTCAGTTCCAGTACCAAAAATCGCAAAATTTATTGCCGCTTGAAGAAAAGGCGCTTCTTTTTGAGAAAGCAATAAATGAGAGAAAGAAAATATCTATGGTATATCTTAAGGCAAATGATGAAAAGTCTAAAAGGATCGTCAAGCCGTCACGCGTCGGGGAAATGGAATATATGAATAAAAAATTTTTAGGGGTGGAGGCATTTGATGAAAAGCGGCAGGGCGAAAGGGTTTTCCGGATAGACAGGATTTTGCAGATGGAGATACTGTAACGAAAACAAAATACTCCCAACTAACGGTTGGAAGTATCTTGTTTTTATTAATCTGTCATCAGTTATGATGCAGGTGTTGGAGTTGCTGTAGGTTTGTGACCAAACCATCCACCCCTGTGTATGTTTCCTCTAAATCCCCGCATTCCAAAACCAGACATAACATATATGGGATCAATATTTTGCGATTTTGCCCATGACTTTATCTCATCCTGTTCTTTTTGGAACTGCTGTTTTTTTTGATCAGGAGTCAGATTCTTGAACGTGTCAGGGGAGTACTCGCTTTTCAGCTTTGCCTGTTCATCAAGAATAGTTTTTTTTTGGGCATCAGTGATCTTGCCCTCTTGCACAAGCGCGTCGAGTCTGTCTTGTTCTTTTTGCTGTTTATTTTGTTGCATGTTTTGCTTTTGTTGATTTCTATAATCATCAACAACAGACTGTACTTTGGACTGTTCAAGACCAAATTTTTGAGCAATTACTTGCACCAATCCTGAGAATGAATTGCTGCTTGTCTGGGCATGTGCCTGTAAAGACGTGAACGCAACGCCGACGCCAAGTACCGCAACTGCTAAAACGGGAAGGACTATTTTTTTATTTAGCATTTATTAAATCACCTCCTCTCATATAGTAATAACAAGTATATTACCTGGCTTATCTGATAAAATGCTTAAATATTTTGGTTGGGGGTGTTATTAAATTAATTCATTTTCGATGTTGATCTCGCCGTGGAGGTCCTGGAGCATTTTATATTTAATTTCTTCGTAGTTGAATTTTTGGGCAAGTAGCCAGGAAAGTTTTACGGTCATTGACTCAATGCTCATGTCGTGGGCGGGGGTAGCAAGGTCATGTTTTTATGTTATTTTTTTGGGTATTGATAATTGTCGGAGTAGTTCTCTTAACGCGTTCTGTCGGAAATCAAAGAAGGGAAGGGTATCCTATGGAGAAAACACCTTTGGAAATTCTTAAAGAGCGGTATGCCAAGGGGGAGATAGATAAAAAAGAATACGAGGAAAAGAAGAAAGAGTTAAGTTAAGTTTGCATCAAGGATTGATTTATGGTAACTGCTCACTGGACATAATTAGCCAATGTAATAAAATCCCTCACAGCCTCCCTTTAATAAAGGGAGGGATCCCCCCCTTTTTTTAAAGGAGGGTTAGGGGAGGATTTCGGGAGCCATAAAATTTTAAATTAATAATATCCCCAGTGAGTAATAACGATTTATGGTGTTGACAGAAATAGGTTTTTGTAATACAATTTATTACATATGCAACAAGCACAAAGAATGATTATCAATATATCAGCGCCGATAACTTTGGCAAGAGAGATGAAAATGGTTGCTAAGAAAGAAAATAAAACAATAAGTGAA
>JAHIGH010000231.1 GCA_018900295.1 Patescibacteria group bacterium
CAGCTTTGCGAAGATATCACGGCTTTTTAGTTTGCGTTCTATGATGTTCTCGATAAAATTGTTGGTGTCAAAATCATAAGAGTAAGCATATGGGTTATTCCAGCCCTGCCTGCCGGCAGGCAGGTACCCTAGAATTATTAATAATTCTATTTCAAATTCGCGGATAGAGACGGGGTTGTCCAGGGATAAATTAATCAATATATTCTTGAGAAGGAAAAATACTTTTGTATTTTCCTGATTTTCAGGACAAAGACAATCTACGAGCTCGCAGAGATGAAAAGCATGACCAATTTTTTCAAGACTATTTTTAATAGGGGAAAAATTATCTATTGTCTCGCATTCTGTAAGGATAGGATATGATCTGCCTCTGTAGAGTCCAAGAACGCTGTGATTGAGTAATTCCACATGCGGGGACCTGCGGCTTGTGATCTTCCGGATACCTGTTGCTTTCACTTGTATCTTGCCGGTATTTTTCGTCAGGACAGTGAGCAGGCGATCCGCTTCTCCGTAATTCCTCCTTTTAATAATAATTCCTTCTGTCTTGAATAACCTCATATCATGGTTTTTGGAGAGTTAGATTTTTATCTGTAAAGAGCTCAAACGAATCTGCGGCTTTGCCATTCACATTGACTGTATATTTATTCCCGCCTGTTCCGGGCTGCTTCTGAATAAGAACCGGCAGAGGGGAATTTGAGATAAGCTTGAATGGCAATGTGTAAGTCAGCGTAAGAGTGGCTATCCCTTGAGGCCGCACTGTAAGAAAACCATCAAAGACTGTTTTTCCTAACTCTTCGTAGGTCGTGATCTTTACCTGGGAACCTTTGCTCTCTACCAACTTACTTCCTTTAGGCACATATATACGGAACCAATCCCTGTATTCCGCATTCAGACACAGGCCTCCTCTTTCCAAATTGCAGTCGGATGGAGGATGCGGATTTTTATAATGAATTACGACTGTTTTGGTTATAGCTCCATCGTCATTAATATCATAATTATTTTCAACCTCTTCTTCCAAAAAGATATTTACTTTTGCTCCTGAGAAGCTGGTTTGATTTATATGCAGATAATCCCCATCGAAACTCTTGATCCTTCCGGCCGCATTGAGAGCCTCAATTCCGCTTTGAGCGTCTTTATCAAAAAGATAGAAAAGGATATGCTTCTCATTTGTCTGTGCTATTAGAGCCTGGAATAACGGTCCCCAATAAATTTTTGGCGAGGAGGAAAGCGCTTTGGTCATTAACGCCTGCAATAATTCTCCTAGTAATCCTTTTCTTTTGATCTTTACATAGTTGACAGGACGGGAAATATTGTCTTCAAGCTCGTATATAACTTGCGGACAATCACAGCGCGGGTCATTTTTGGTATTAAATGTCAGGCCGGTTACCGAAACCTGATCATCCAGTATTTTAATCGTTGTTACCAGTACATTGGTATCCATGGCAATTATTCCATCCACCTTTACTTTTTCTCCCGCTTTATCGTACAAAGAGTTAAATGTTTTCATAGACTCGATAAAATCGGGGGAAAGATTGCTGTCGCGAAGATTGAAGGTATAAACTTTTGCCAGGTACTTTAGAATCGGGGCAGGCGCAGGAGGCTTGTTGGGTATAGAATCATCCAAACTATATATATCTTCGGACTTGTCGACATGTATTACACCTTTGTCTATGCGTAAAATTGCATAGGCTGTGATAAAACCTCCGGTCGGACGAAGTTCTTTGTCATTTTGGAAAAGTATCAGATATTTCTTTTCCTCTGATTCTCCTAAAAGCATTGGTAATATTTTTATTAATGGCCGGGCTTCATTAACGAACGCAACCCCATCTTTACTGACGTTCTTTACCGTTACCAACTGCGAATGGATTTTGTTGCCGAATAAAAATGAAGGGTAGTGATCAGGATTTACCTGCTCAATTTCTTTTTCGACGAGTGAGAGAGACTGCGCAAGCTCGTCAATTTTCGGAGTAATTTTACTGGCTGTCAGAATAGCTGTCCTGATACGATCTTCAGCCGAGCCCGTGGTAAAACTCCCCTGGCCTTTTAGGCCCAAAACATCCGCATATGGTTTTATTGCTTCTATTACAATGCCCACACTATCCAGAGAATGCCCACCCGCGGTCATTAAATGATCGGCATCATTATAGTACCAGTTAAGAAGAGGTATATATTTCAGAGGCAAAAGATACTGCATGGACTTTTGCGTTTCTTGCAGATATTTTTTTGTCTTTATTAATTCCTGCGACGCCAACTCGATATCCTGTTTTTTTACCGCATCTAATAATATTCTCGCCTCGCGGTAGGTTTTTAATCCCGAGTTGTAAGTAGCATAGGCCGGAAATCCAACCGCCAGTCCAATTGCTATTATTATTACGATGATGCTTACTATTAATTTTGTAGATAATTTTTTTCTATTATTTTTTCTTTTTTTCGTTGACATATCCAAAGCCTTTTTGTTGAATTCTATTTTATCAAAATTGCTCATAATAATTATACATCATACTGAATAAATGGAATTGTTGTCAACTTCAGAGCGCTCCGCGGCCGGATATCATCACCCATGGAGATTTCATTATGATCCACATATCATGTAGTATGGAGCGCTTTTTCACATATTGCGCGTCTAATTTTATCCTTTTATCAAAATTAATATCGCTTCTTCCTGAGACTTGCCAAAGTCCGGTTATGCCAGGCTTTACCGACAACACAATTTTTACCGATTTTCTGGTATATGGATATTTCTTTTGTTGATCTTCAAGCTCATCCGGATAATATGCCCTGGGCCCGACTATACTCATTTCCCCTTTCAGCACATTAAAAAATTGAGGAACTTCATCGAGGGAGTGTCTACGAATAAAACTACCAACCGGAGTAATTCTGGGATCATCTTTCAATTTATAACTACTTTTTTTATAATCGTGATATAACTGAGCGTATTTAGGATCTTCACGCAGCATTTTGTGAGCATTTTGTATCATAGAGCGGAATTTATACATTTTAAATCTTTTTCCACCCTTGCCTACCCGCTCCGGCGTATCCGCAAAAATTGGACCAGGTGAATCTAATTTGATAGCGATTGCAACACTAATTACAATGGGAAGGAAGATCAGAATAAAAATTAATGTAAAACTAATATCTATTACTCTTTTCAAGAATTCGTAATAGTAGTTTGTTTTGATTTTAGTGTATTCCATTATCACACAAGATGTTCATGTATTGTGCCATCTAATTTTTCAACAAATTTTTTAATTTTTGGCACTGAATTTTTGGGGCAAACAAGTAAAACGTCATCGGTATTTATAATAATAACTTCATTCAAATCTATACCTATACATAATTTATTGGTATAATTGAATAGCAGTGTGTCTTTTGCGTCTTCCAACAGCACGCTTCCTAATGTGATATTTTCATCTTTATCCTGCGCAAGAGCTTCTTTGAGCGCGTCCCATGTGCCAATATCGCTCCAAGAGAGATCGGAAGCTATTACTCGAAAACCATCGGGATTTAATTTAACCAAAATAGCATCGTCGAAACTTATTTTTTCAATTGTCGGATAAATTTTATGAAGTGTTTTTTTGTAGTCCGGTGTGCCTATTGTGGCTTGAATTTTCAATAATTTTTCATACATTTCCGGCATATAATTTTTGTACATTGTCTTTAAATATTTTGGCGTACTGACAAAATAACCTAAATTCCAGACGAAATTTTTATTTTTATAAAATTCTTCCGCTTCTTCGGGTTTGGGACGATAACACAGTCTTTTAAATTTGAAAATCGCTGCTGTATCATTATTATTAATTTTTTCTCCTAATTCTATCCAACCGCAATTTTGATTGGCGAAGCGGGCTTTCTGTGCTATGAATATAAATTCCGATTCCGCGTCAAGTATTTGTTTTTCTGCAAGGCGCAAAGCCTGCCTGAATGCAACTTCGTTCTTTACAATATGATCGCTCCAAATTATAGCAACCGGCTCATGACTAAATTTTTTCTCCAACAAAAAGGAAGACAGGCCAATCGCA
>JAHIGH010000232.1 GCA_018900295.1 Patescibacteria group bacterium
ATTCATGTATGGATGGTTGTTGACTTTGTTCTTGAGACATTGATTGATCAGGAGGCATCTGAGTCTCCTGTGTTTCGCCATCTTTTTTTTGATTGAATAGTTTTCCAAACATATTGGCTCTTATTTAATTAAATACTAATTTTTGTAAAACAACAAGTGTTTAATTATTTTTTTCATCTTCTGCCGAAAGTGCTTTTTCTTCTTTTGGCGTTTTTGACTGCACTTCAACTTTTTCTTCTTTTTCTTCTCCGGACTTTAATTCTGTAATCACTGTCTTTGCTGCTTCAAGCTTGACATTGAGATAAGTCACTATTTCATCATTGGAAAATCCGCCCAAAAGCAGGAAGGGAAGTATGGTGCCTACCTTTTTGAGCCCTTTATTTTTGTTTTCCGAATTGTCATCCAATAAAAGACCCATTGTTGCTTTTATTTCTTCTATTTCTTTCCCTATCCATTCAATTCTTCCTTTTTTATCGTCGCTGAAGCCAAACGGTACAGGAAGAGTCCGGTAATTTTCTTCCCACATTTTCCTGATTTCCTCATAATCTCTTTGCGTAACCGCCTGAACCCTATTATCTGATGGTACCGCAGACGCATTCAATGCGGAGAGAATTAATTTTGCAAGTTTGTCATCTTTCTTTTTGGCATCGAATAAGTCTTTTTTTAATTTCTCAATATCTCCTAATTTCGTCGCCGGCTTCACATCCAGGATTCCTAACGCAAGTTTATTACCGAATCTTCCGGACTCTATTACCTGGTCCTGCAGTTTGGTGAAGCGGGCTTTAGTTGCAGGTGAAATAAGCGCAGCCGGGTCAGCTATTTGTGAAAATATTGTCTTCATTCGTTTTAAATCAACATCTTCATTGATAGCGCTTATTACCTGGGGAGCGACTTTATTTTCTTTTTCCTCTTTAAGTAGTTGTAATTTTATCTTTTCAATATCATACAGAGGTGTAATATCTGAAACCGCAAGTATCTTCCCGGCAAGTTCGTTATTGCTTTCTTTACTTTCTTTTTTAAGATTATCATGTAATTGCTTATAGAAACCTTGCTGATCCTCCGGTGCAAACGAGAAATTGGAAATTTGCTGTAAAACAGTCTTTATCTGCGCCATTGTTGCATTAATTTCACCGAGTTCCTGTGTAAATACCGAGGCTGCCATAAGGATGAGTTCGGCGGTCATATTGCCTTTTTGGCTTTCTTCCAGAAGCTTTTGTCTCAACTTATCGAACCGCTCTCTTTCAGTAGTGCCGGTAATGACCGCGGGATTGGCAAGATTCCGGAGTGTTTCGCGAACTTTTTGCACCTCTCCCGTTTTGGATTTGTCTCTGGATATCGACATTGATTCAAAGCGGGCTATGTCTTTCATTCTCGGAATCTTCAGGTTGACCATAGCCAGAATTTCATTGGAAACTTGAGGGGTGATAATATTGGTTGTCTCAAATGAAGGGATATTGGCAGACATGGTTTGAACCGCCTCTGCCCTCCTGGTTTCAACTGTTACTTTTGTTTCTTCCTCACGGGTTATACTTTCCAGCACCTCTTTAGCTGCTTCCTGCTTGGTGGTGAGATAGGAGACTATTTCAGATTGAGAGAAGCCTCCGACTAACAGGAAGGGGAGAATATTGGCGACTTCCGAGAGTCCCTGATTTACCTTTTCCTGATCTTGCGAGGTCAGGAGACCGGTAAGGTTACTTATCTTTTCTATATCATCTTTAATCCATTCCGTTCTTGTTCCGGCCATACCTTCCGGCACTTCCATTCCCTGGTAGTTTTCCTTCCACATTTGCTTGACCTCCAGGAGTTCTTCGGAGGTAACATTCTGAATACGGTTGGATGAGGGAATATTTATAGCTACTTGTTGTGAGGTTATCTCTAAAACATCTGTTGCAATAGACTGTCCTTTTTCTTTTGATTCTCTTAATTTTTCCTGCAGCTTTTGGATATCGGATGTTGATGTTTTTTCGTTTACCGCAAGGATAGAGGAAGCAAGTTCGTTACCTTTTTGACTTTCTTTTGTTAATGCATCATGAAGCCTGCTTAATTTTTGCCTGTCTATGGTTGATGTAATAGCAGGATTGGCAATTTGCTGTAGGACGTTTTTTACTTTTGTCGAGGATTGAGATTGTTGAATGCTATTGTTAATAGTTGAAAGCACTTGTGAAGATATCGTAGAGTCCTTTGATTGTTGAAGTTTATCAGTAATTTTTTCCAATTCCGATAATGTTGTGGTATCTTTTACTTGTAATATTGAGGACGCTAATTCATTGTTCTTTTCTTTACTTTCGCGCGCAAGCATATCATGAAGTTTGGAATACTTCTCGCGTTCGGTTGTGTTCGTAACAGAGGCAGGGTTCGCGATGTGTTGGAGTGTGTTTTTAATTTGCGTAGTTTTAATTGTATTCGCTATGGTAGAAGCTACGGAATTTCCCAGCGCCTGCTCTTTTACTAATTGATCCCTGATCCTGTCAAGCTCTATCGCTGTCGTCTTGTCTGAAACTGAAAGAATTGATGTAGCTAATTGATTGTTATTTTCCCTACTATCTTTTGAAAGCATGTCGTGAAGCTTGCTAAATCTTTCTCTTTCTACCAAATTACTTACTGTTTCGGGTTTGGCAATTTGCTGAAGAACTGTCCTGATATGTGTCATTGATTGTGATTGGGAGGCTGCATTACTTAAAGCATTTGTGATGGCTGAGGCTGTTGTCGCATTCATAATATTACCTTGCTGTTGAGCTTCTGTCAGTTTTTCCCTGATTTTTTCAATTTCACTCGCATTGGATTGACTTGTAACAGACAATATTGAAGAAGCCAATTGGCTATTATTTTCTTTGCTTTCACGGGTGAGCATTTCGTGAAGCCGACTCATCCGTCCACGATCTACAACGTTTGATGCCAGCGCAGGATTCGCGACTTGCTGAAGTATATTTCTCAACTCGGAACTCGCGATATTGACATTCCTTCTTGACCGGTTATTCGAGGCACTATTCACAGCATTTAAAATAGATGTAGCGATAATATTCCCTTGCTGGCTTTCTTTTTCCAATCTTTCTTTCATGTTTACATATCTTTCCCGTTCTATGGTTGAAGTGGCTAATACCGGATTGGCAATTTTTTCAAGTACCTGTTGCATTCTATATACTTCTTGTCTTTGATTCGCGTTATTGGATAACATCTCGGTTTCGTATCTGGCAACATCTCTCATTGTCGGAAGGGGAATATTTGCAAAACTCATAACCTCAGCGCTTATTTGAGCCAGCGGAATAGTAAGCTTCTGAGATCCGCCTATTTCCTGCTGTTCTCTTATTATTTCCCTGGCTTGGCCGGCAGGCATAGGACTGATTGGAATATTTATCGTTCTTTTTGTAAACGGTAAATTTAGAGTAATACCTCCCGGTTGAGGAGCTGCCGGCGTATAATCAGCAGGCGAAGGCGGCGGAACCGTTTTATTTCCCACTAAGTTAACAAAAGCTTTCATAGCCGCGTTATCGCCGGTGAAATTGGAAGCGTAATCTAAAAAGATTTGCAACAAAATCCAAGGCAGTAAAATAACAATCCATAACATTATTAAAGCGATCACGTAAAGCATAAAAGTTTC
>JAHIGH010000233.1 GCA_018900295.1 Patescibacteria group bacterium
AAAGAAAGCGTCGAGATTATTGATGATGATGTTTATTGTTTTTTCTATGTCGAGGGAATTATTAATATTTTCCAGAATTTCTTCCAGAATAGCTGTTTCGCAGAGTTTGTGCCGGTATTTTTTTTCTTTTTCTTTCAAGGCTTGATTTATTTTTGTTTCTTTTAAGGAGAAATAAATTGCCAGGATGCCAAAAAATAAAACAGCGAAGATAGCGATGAATAAGGACAGGCTCATATCCTAGGAATTTGTATTTTGGGTTTTTTGTAAGAGGTTTTTTATTTTACTTATGAGGTCGAGTGGTTCTATTTGGTATTTGAGAATATAATCCAGCGCGCCTTGCTGAATTGCTTCCTGCATTAATTGGGTGTCAGAATAATTTGAGGCTATTGCTACGGGAATCATGTTGGTTACAGGGTCTTCTTTGAGGATCTTAAGTATATCATTGCCTTTCATATCAGGCATAATTTGATCAATAAGGATAAAATCCGGTTTTTGGGTTTTTGCCTGATCGATACCCGATCTTCCACTGGTGGCTGTCAATACTTCGAAGTTATTTTGTTTTAAAGCTATTCCCCAGATTTCAGTAATATTTGTATCATCATCAATGATAAGAATTTTCATCCTATTTTTAGGCTAACAGGAAATTATTATAAATGCAAGAGGAAGAAAGCAGGAGAGGCGGCTTATTTGGTAATGCCGGGTATTTTTAGTATGTCCGAGGTGATTAACTGAAAAATTACAAAGGAGAAGATGATAAACAGGAGCCCAATTATGGCTGAGATTAATTTGTCTCTGCCTTCCTGGATCGCTTCCGGCTTGCCATTTGAGGTGATGATCTTATAGCCCGCGGAGATAATGAGGAGGAGCGCTATTCCTCCGGCGAAGCTGAGGATGATAGCCAAAATTTTGACAATAAATTGCGCAGGGTTGGTTGATATGTTTCCTGACGGGAGAGAGGTCGCGATCATTTCACAAATTCCGCTTGAAGGATCTCCAACCCCATCTCCATTTACATCTTGCCACTGCGCGCATGGAGGACCGGGAGGAGAAGGAAGAGGAGTAGTACTTGCATAAGCGAGGGGAATATTTTTGTTGATATAAAAGAGTGAGATTGTCAAAAAGATAACCGTGAAGATAATTAGTAAAAATTTTTGTTTTTGTAAATTTTTTTTCACTCTTTAAGAATGACAAAAAATAGCGAGATTTGCAAGAGGGAGGTGGTGTATAATATTAGGGAATAGGGAATGAATAAATTAATGAAAAATAAAGATATGTCGGTGAGAGAGCGGTTAATTGCCGAATTGCAGGTAATCGTTAAAAAATTGGGGGGGGATTTTGTGCCGGTGGTGGAATTTCCAGCTGATTTGGGGCATGGAGACTATACCACTAATGCAGCTATGGCGCTATCAGGGAGACTTAAGCGTTCGTCCATAGCGATTGCTGAGGAGATAGCAGAAAAATCAAAAATCAAAAATCAAAAATCAAAAATATTTGAAAAAATTGAAGTAGTGAAGCCGGGGTTTGTGAATTTTTGGCTATCGCAGGATTTTCTTTATACAGAACTTAATAGATTGACTCATTACGATACTTTAAATATCATTTCTGATTTAACTGATAAACGGATTATTGTCGAATACGGTCATCCGAATACACATAAAGAAATCCATATCGGACACATGAGGACGCTGATAACCGGCGAAGCATTGGCGCGGATTTTTGAAGCCGCGGGCGTCCGGGTTTTCCGCGCGAATTATCAAGGAGATATCGGTCCGCATGTGGCGAAGGCTTTATACGGAATTAGCCGAATATTGGAAGAGAAGGGTTTGGTGATCGCAGATTTGAGGAATTGGACTGACCGGGAAAAGGCGCATTTTTTGGGCGCAGGATATGTGCGGGGAAATAAGGATTACGAAGAGCATAAGGAAAAAATTGATGAGATCAATAAACGGTTGTATGAAAAAGATGACAGCATTATGCCTCTTTATGAAAAAACGAGGCAGTGGAGCCTGGATTATTATGATGATTTTTATAAAAGGTTTTATACGAAGTTTGACAAATTGTTCTTTGAGAGTGAAGTTGCCGAGCGCGGAAAGAAGATTGTTGAGGAAAATACGGGAAAGGTATTTGTTAAAGATAACGGTGCAATTATTTTTCCCGGAGAGAAGTATGGGTTGCATACCAGGGTATTTATAACCCAGGGCAATAATCCGACATATGAAGGTAAGGAGATGGGTCTTGCTTATGAGCAATATGCTGCTTTTCCATTTGACAAAAATATTCATGTAGTTGCTAATGAGCAGAAAGGATATTTTGAGGTTGTCATCAAGACTCTTGAAGTGATAGATCCTGAGAAATTTAAAGGCCGGGAGCATCATTTGTCTATGGGTATGGTACAAATGCTGGACCCGTCTTCGCACAAGGCTTCGACAGGGCAAGTCAGAAAGATGAGTTCACGGACAGGGGATATTTTGACAGTGGATTGGTTGATTGATGAGGTAAGAAGCAGGGTAAACGATCTCATAACAGAACAAAAGATATCAGCGGAAGAGGTTGATAGGGTTACGGAGCAGATCGCGATTGGGGCAATAAAATACTCAGTATTGCGGGTAGCTACTTCACAGAATGTCGCTTTTGATATAGAGAAATCAGTGTCGCTTACAGGAAATAGCGGACCGTATCTACAGTACACATACGCAAGGACACAGAGCGTATTGAGAAAGTCAAAAGTCAAAAGTCAAAAGTCAAAAGTATCCCACAAGGGGACTAGGTTCAATGAACCGTCGCAAGTAAAAAGTCAAAAGCTTCAGAATGACTATCAATTAAGAGAAGAGGAAGTGGCATTATTGAGGTTGTTGGTGAGATTTGAGGGGGTGGTGAGGGAGGCGGCGGAGAAGTACGCGCCGAATATTATCTGTAATTATTTATATATTCTTGCTCAAGCATTTAACTTATTTTATCAGAAGCTGCCGATTTTGAAAGAAACAGGCGCGGTGCGTGATTTGCGATTGGCGTTGACAGCGGGCAGCGGGAAAGTTTTGCGATCAGGACTTGAGTTATTGGGAATTAAGGCTCCGGAGAGAATGTGATAGACAGAGTAGTTGCCTCTTGCAAACTTCCGATATTTAGTTTAATATTGGAAGTATAGTTCCAATATTTATGATATATCCGAGAATAATTCAGTCAAAAATCGAAGAGAGTTTGTTTCGAGGGAAAATTATCATTATTTATGGTGCCCGAAGAACAGGAAAAACAACATTGAGCAAACTCCTTCTGGAAAAATATCCGCAAGAGAGTATCTACCTTGATTGTGAACTGTTACAAAATCAACAAGCATTAAGCACCACAAACAGCGAACGATTAAAAGATTTTCTGGGTAATAAAAAATTTGTAATCCTTGATGAGGCGCAAGAAATCACAAATGTAGGAAAAACGCTTAAAATTCTTATTGATACTTTTCCGCAGATACAAATACTTGCGACAGGTTCATCAAGTTTTGATCTTGCTCAAAAGGTGTCAGAACCATTAACCGGCAGGACGCGGGAGTATATCTTGTACCCGCTTTCACTTGAAGAAGTTACCAAACAACACAATATGATCTTTACGCACGCAAAGCTTGCAAGTATATTACGGTTTGGTTCATATCCCAGTGTTTTCAATACAAGTGAGGCTGAGGCGAAAGAAGAATTACGCGATATAGCCAGTAAATATCTTTACAAAGATATTCTCAAATTCAAAAAACTTAAAAGACCTGAATTACTTATCAATCTTCTGCAAGCATTGGCGTTGCAAGTAGGAAATGAAGTATCATATTATGAATTAGCAACACTACTGAAAGAAAACCATCATACAGTAAGAAATTATCTCGAATTGCTGGAACAATGTTTTGTGGTCTTCCGGCTACGGTCATTCAGCCGGAATTTACGTAAAGAAATCGGCGCCTCAATGAAAGTTTATTTTTATGATGTCGGCATCCGCAATACTCTGATCAATAATTTCAATCCACTTCATATAAGGAATGATGTGGGGGCATTATGGGAGAATTTTTGTGTTACCGAGCGGATGAAGCGTAATCACAATCACCGTTTGTTCCCAAATATGTATTTTTGGCGTACGTATGATCAGAAGGAAATTGACTATATTGAAGAAGAAGGCGGCAAACTCAATGCTTATGAATTTAAATGGAGCGAGGATGTAAAGGTGAAACAGCCTCAAGAATTTTTAGAGACATACAAAAACAGTGCCTTTACGCTGGTGCATAAAGAAAATTATTTCAACTTTTTATTGAAATAGCCTGTCTTATACAAAATAATGTCCGTGTTATCAGCGCCAGTAAATTTTTGAGCGGTTTGGTGTAAAAATATTATGAGGAAACTTTTCGTAGCGGATTACGAGATGATAATAAAAAAAGTCCCCGAAAATAACTTGACAAGATTTTGTTAGTAGGGTACTATATAAAATATGTCAATGGTAAAGATACTTTTTAACTAAAAATATGACAATATTATAATATGGAGATTGAACGAATAAAAAAAGTTATCGTAGATCAAAAGGAGGAACTGGAGGAATTTTTCAAAACTGAAAAAATTATCCAGCGGGAATTGGATATGGAAAAGCTTAGAAAATTTTTAGCGTATCCAAATGTGCTGGTAATTACCGGTCCGAGACGAAGTGGAAAATCGACTCTGGCTATGATGCTTTTTGATGGTGAAAAATTCGGTTATCTTAATTTTGACGATGAGCGGCTGGCGGGATTTTCCGCCGGGGATTTCAATACCGCTCTTTTGGCTTTTTATGATCTATACGGACAAGACATTAAATGCTTTGTTTTTGATGAAATACAAAATATAAGCGGATGGGAGTTATTTATTAATCGTCTGCGCCGTACCAAGAAAATCGTTATTACCGGCAGTAATGCCAACTTGCTTTCGGGCGATTTGGCCACGCATCTCACCGGAAGATATTTGGAGGCGGTATTATATCCCTTTTCTTTTCGGGAATTTTTGAAAGCGAAAGAAGCGGCAATTGAAAAAGAAGATTTTTATTCTACAAAAAAGATTTCTCTGATCAATAAATATCTTAACGAATATCTCAAAATCGGAGGATTTCCGGAAACATTGAGATTCGGACAGGTGATTGCAGGCAAGATTTACGAAGATGTGATTACCAAAGACATACTGCTCCGGTATGGAATAAAAAATAAAAATTCTTTTCGCGAGATGTCCAATTATCTTATTTCCAATTTTTCCTCGAAAATTAATTACGCTAAAATCGGGCGCGCTTTTTTCATAAAAAATGTTCATACGGTTAGAAATTACGCTGATTATCTTTCATCAAGCTTTCTTGTTATTATCGTAGAAAAATTTTCCTACAAGAAAAAGCTGCAATTTTCGACCTCTAAGAAAATTTACGGAATAGATACGGGATTAGTTAATTCTATCGCTTTTCAAATATCCTCAAACGAAGGCAGAATAATGGAAAATGCCGTTTTGCTTGATTTGAAGCGTAGAGGGGATTATGGCGATGATAAGTTTGAGGTTTATTATTGGAGCGATTATTTAGGCAAGGAGGTTGATTTCGCGGTAAAAAAAGGTAAGCGGATTATTCAGCTTATTCAAGTTTGCCAGAGTCTGCAAAATATAGAAACCAAAGAAAGGGAAATAAAATCACTGCTTAAGGCGAGTAGGGAATTGCAGTGCGATAATTTGCTTATTATCACCGCTTCTGAGGAAGCTGTGGAAAAAATAGAAGGAAAGGAAATTAGTATAATTCCGCTCTGGAAATGGTTGATGAGCGGGTTGGCTTAGGGTTTGTTTGTAGCGGGTTTTGTAGCAGCCTCAGCAGTTTTGGTTTTTGTGTAGTAATCCCGAAGCTCTTTAATAACAGCTTTTGGAGGTTTTGTAAGGCGATCCGGTTTTATATGATGAGCTAGTGAGTGAAGTTCCCACGTACGTCCTTTTTTTGTGAACAGGGAATTTTTGTGATAGGGATCGTAGTCCGCGCCGGTGCCGTCTTCACGAACTCTTAACATATAAGATGGTATCCTCTGCTCCTCGATCTCCTTATTAGGATCCAGCTTCTCACTAAACCTTTTTGGTGCATATTTTTCTAACTGATTAGTAGTGGATTTAAATGCTTCTAATTCATACTTCCTGCCATCTCCTTCTTCTTTTAGAGCTTTAGCACAAGCTTTTTTCTGAATTTCTAACGGCTTTTCTCCTTGACCACCGTAAAAATAGCTATTTAATTTAGCCATTTCCATTTGTATTTGTTCTTGAATCGAAGGTTCTTTTGTATTCTTTGATTTATTAGATTTTATATCAGGAGTTTCTGTTATGTTTGTGATTTCTTTAAGCACATGCTTCGTATTTGTTTCATCGGCTAGCGCTTGGGTTGTTTTTTGGGCGTTAAGTTCCTTTTTTTGTTCAGGGTCAGAAGGCTCTTTGGTTATAATCGTAACTGGTTTTTGTTCGGGAGTTATATTTTTTGGTATTTCTGAATTTTCGTTTGCCATAGTATGATTACGTTATAGGAGAGCGGCTGTATTTGTCAATAGTAAGGGGGGTAATTGACAAAATATATATAATTTTGTAGGGTTATGTTGGACATTTAGGTAATTTTGGCAATGGATATTTAATATTTGTTTATGGATTATTTGTCAATATTGACATAGACTTTAATTATAGTTATACTTTAATTAAGATGAAGTTATATAAAAGAAACATTTTTAACCAAATAGAGCCTTATATAGGGGATGAAACGATCATTGTGCTGCATGGGGCGCGGCAGGTGGGGAAAACGCATATTCTTTTTTATATTCGCGATCGGCTTGTCGAAAAAGGCCAAAAAATATACTATTACGATCTTGAATACCCTGACATATTGGCAGATTTCAATAAAGGCGTAGATGTATTTCTGGCCATCCTCAAAGGAAAAGGGTATCGCGAAGGAGAAACAATATATGTACTGATTGATGAAATTCAATATCTTGACAATCCAAGTTCATTTTTAAAAATACTCGCGGATCATTATAAAAATATCCATCTTATTGTTTCAGGATCATCAACATTTGATATTAAATCAAAATTCACCGACTCTCTCGTGGGAAGAACCACATCATTTGAAGTCTATCCTTTGTCATTTGATGAATTTCTTATGTTTAAAGAAGCCCCGTATGTATTGCCGTATGCCACAAGTTCCTCAACCATTGAACATCTCAAGGCGTTTTATAAAGAGTTTGTTCTGTACGGTGGATATCCGAAAGTAGTATTGGAACCGGTAGAAGAAAAAAAGAAAAGCTATTTGCTCCAAGTCATTGATACCTATATCCGGAAAGATGTGCGGGATCTGGCTCAAGTAGAAGATATCAGGAAATTTAATAACATGCTTTTTGTCCTCGCCTCGCAGTCAGGGCAGCTCCTGAATATGCGCGCGCTTTCACGGGAAACGAACATTTCCTTTCCTACTTTACAAAAATATCTTGCTGTTTTAGAAGAAACTTTTGTTTTGAAACTCGTCTCTCCTTACAGTAAGAGTCCCAGCGTCGAGATCAGTAAGCAACCAAAAATATTCTTTTATGACAGCGGCCTACAGTCATTATTGTGGTTTAAGACATTTCAGACAACTATCTTAGGTTCTGTTTTTGAAATCAACATATTCGGAGAGTTGGTGAAGAAATTCGACAGATCAGTTGTTCATTATTGGCGGACAAAAACACGTCAGGAAATTGATTTTGTAATCGAAACAGCAAAGGGCGTTATGCCTATGGAGATAAAGACAAACTTTCAGCGCTTTAATCCTAAAGCTATAAATTCATTTAAGAATAAATACAAGGTAGGAAAGTGGATGGTCATAGGCTTGGAAGGGGAAAAAGAGAGTGAAAATTATATTTACCCGTGGGAGGTTTGATGTTGTTGGCAAAGGGGGTAAGGCGTGGTAGAATGGATGAATTATGAATTATACCAGAACTCTTTTGAAAAACGGGCTGCGCGTGATTACGATTCCCATGCCTTCACTTGAGAGTGCTACCGTGCTGGTCATGGTCGGAGCCGGAAGCAGATATGAAACCCGTGAGACAAGCGGGATTTCCCATTTTCTGGAACACATGGCATTCAAAGGGACTGAAAAACGGCCGACTGCGATTGAGATTTCTTCAATTATTGATGGGATGGGAGGGGAATTCAATGCATTCACAGGCAAGGAGAGTACCGGGTTTTATATCAAATCCGCAAAAGCCCGCATAGAGACTTCTTTCGACGTGTTATCGGATATGCTTACACATTCAAAATTGGATCCGGTTGAATTACAAAAGGAGCGGGGGGTAATCACAGAGGAAATTAATCTGTATGAAGATATGCCCGCGCGTAAGATAGGGGATATTTATGAACGGCTTTTGTACGGTGATACGCCGATGGGGTGGGATATTGCCGGAGAAAAGGAGATCATCCAAAAGATACAGCGGGAAGATTTTCTTGCTTATATGAGTAGATTGTATAGCGCGGATAACATCACGGTGGTGGTGGCAGGAGGGATAAAAGAGAATGAAGCAGCATCTCTTGCAGAAAAGTATTTTTCAATGATGAAGTGTTTTAAGACTGACCATCCACTTGCTGTCAAAGAGGCGCAAGTAAAACCGGCAGTACTTGTCAAGCAAAAGGCGACCGAGCAGATACATGTGGCGTTGGGGGTGCGAACTGTTTCCCTTCATTCCAAAAAGCGGTATCCACTTACGGTGCTTTCAGCTATTTTGGGCGGGGGTATGAGCAGTAGGCTTTTCCATGAAGTGCGGGAGAAGAGGGGACTGGCATATTATGTGCGGTCGTCTTCGGATGAATATACTGACGCCGGAACGCTTGTGTCAACAGCGGGAATTGATCCAAAACGGGTCGAGGAGGCAATTGAAGTCATGGTCGGTGAGTACAGAAAGATCGCAACGGGAAAAATGAATTTGAGGTCCGGAGAGTTGCGGAAGGCAAAGGAATTTTTGAAGGGGCATTTGGTATTGGATTTGGAGGATAGTAAATCAGTGGCGGGATATTACGGGACTCAAGAAATATTGGAGGAGCGGATTGAGAATCCGGATGAGGTGCTTGGTAAAATTGACGCGGTTACGGCAGATGACGTGGAAGCCGCCGGAAAAGAATTTTTCAAAGAAGCGGGGTTGAATTTGGCGGTTATCGGGAAGTTTGATCCTTCGACCCATTCGGCAGGCTCAGGACAGGCAGGCTCAGGACAAGGGGATGGACAAAAATTAGAAAGCTTGTTAAAATTATAGACAAGCTTTCGAAGTCAAAAGTTATAAAGTTATCAAGTCATAAAGCAAAACTTGAAGACTTTCGACTTGAAGATTTTTGACTTGAAGACTGATTTATGGAGCAGACAGTAATACTTATTAAGCCGGATGGTATAAAAAGAGGGCTCATTGGTGAGATCGTGCATCGTATTGAGCGAATGGGGCTTAAGATCGTCGGCATGAAGATGGTTTGGCCGACAGAGGAGCTTCTGCATCAGCATTACGGAATAAATAAAGAGAGTACAATTTTGCGGCTGGGGAATAAAACTCTGACGACTTATCAGAAGTACGGAAAGGACGCGAAGAAAGAGTTGGGTAGTGATGATCCTCATAAGCTTGGGAAGATGGTAATTAAGTGGCTTTTGGATTATGTTCAATCAGGTCCGATTTTGGCTATACTGGTTGAGGGAAGGCATGCTGTTGAGAATGTAATAGCTCTTGCAGGGCCGACGATGCCTGTGTCAGC
Organism: Patescibacteria group bacterium; assembly: GCA_018900295.1. Classification (GTDB taxonomy): domain Bacteria; phylum Patescibacteriota; class Microgenomatia; order Levybacterales; family UBA12049; genus JAHIGH01. The sequence goes on from JAHIGH010000233.1 coordinate 9,756, forward strand.
ATCTCCGGGAACTATCCGCGGAGACTATTCTACTGATTCCGCGGCTTACGCGAATGCTGAGCAGAGGGGAGTTACAAATTTGATTCATATTTCTGGAAGTATAGAGGAAGCAAATTTTGAAAAGACGGTTTGGTTCCAGCCTTCGGAAATCTTCAAATATAAACGGGCGGATGAGTTGGTCTAAGTCTTCATGAATTAAACTTCAAGGATTTGAGTTTTTGAGATATACCACTCCGCAATCATTTTGCAAAAATTTGGTATATACCTACCGTAGCTTTCAAATGGGAATTGGGCTGATATAGAAATATAAACGTGATGTAATGATTGCTTCGTTAGGTATTATACTTTTTTGCAATTTGAAAGCAGAGGGGTATAAATCGGTTTTGGGGTGATGATCTTTGTTGAGGCATTCACTACATCGGCTGCAGATAATTGTTCCTTTAGTACAAATCATTTCTTCGTTTTTCACGTCCTGTCTTAAATTAGTTATTTCTTCAGGGGTAAGGGATTGAAATGTAATAA
>JAHIGH010000234.1 GCA_018900295.1 Patescibacteria group bacterium
CATCAAAATAATTAAACCAACTGAAAAAATTACGGAAATCCTTTCTTTACTTGAACAATTCAATATCGATAAATCATTAATAGAATTCTCCCCCACTCTTGTCCGCGGGCTAGATTACTACACAGGCATCATTTTTGAAATAATAATAGAAGGATATACATCGGGCTCTGTAGGCGGAGGCGGACGGTATGATAATCTTATTGGCATGTTCACGAACAAACAAATTCCCGCAGTCGGGTTTTCCTTTGGATTTGACCGCGTCATCGACGCGATGCAGACGCTTGGTCTCTTCCCGCCGGAAATAGCCGGCTCAGCTACACAAGTCCTTGTGACAATTTTCTCCCAAGAACTCAAAAATAAATCACTTGCAATTTCCAATGAGTTAAGAAACAATGATATCAACACTGAAAGTTATCTCGGTGAAATAAAAGAAAAAAATCCTTTGGAAAAACAGCTCAAATACGCTGACCAAAAAGGAATTAAAAATGTGATAATTCTCGGCCCCGAAGAAGCAGAGAAAAACATCGTAACACTCAAAAACCTAAAAACCCGTGAACAAAAAAAGTTAACAATAAAAGACGCAATAGATCTATTAAAATCTATTTCAAAAACCTAACTATGTCATTTTGAAGGAGCACATAGCGACTGAGAAATGACATGATTAATAGGTTTTTATATTTTTTTACTAACACTGCCCAAAATGAAAATATCCAAAGGCAAACTTGCCATATTAGCATTAATCATCGCCAACATTATTTGGGGAGCAGCACCACCGATCTTCAAATGGTCGCTCCAGGATATTCAACCCTTCACACTCGCATTTTTACGCTTCTTCCTCGCAGCTATTATCATCTTCCCATTTATCCGTAAAAAGCTAAAAATTCAAAAAGAAGATTGGCCGATACTCTTATTCATATCTGTAATCGGACTTACATTCCATATCGCCTATTTCTTCGTCGGATTAACTCTTTCACCAAGCATAAATGCACCGATTATCTCATCCGCGGCTCCCATCTTTATAATTATTGGCTCAACCATCTTCCTTCACGATAAACCCAAAAAAAAAGTGATCCAAGGTACGCTTATCAGCCTCATTGGGATTCTTATTATTGTTCTACGTCCGACATTTGAACATGGATTGGACAAGTCAATTATCGGAAACATGCTCTACGTTGCCGGCATGGGTCTCTCAGTTTTTTACACCTTAATGCTCAAGGAAATCGCTCCGAAATATAATCCCCTCGCCCTGACATTTTGGATTTTTCTTATTAGTTCCATAAGCTTTCTCCCGCTCGTATTTTTCGAAGCAAGCCAAACAAGCCAATTGATCATACTAAACACAAAAAGTATCATAGGAATCACCTTCGGCGCTGTATTTTCATCATCTATCGCCTACACACTTCTAACCTTTGCGATTAAATACATTTCTGCCAGTGAAGTCGCTGTATTTTCATACACTGATCCTATTATAGCTATTGTTATCGCCAAGCCCTTACTGGGGGAAACTATCACAAATACATTTCTTATCGGATCACTTCTGGTTTTTTTTGGTATCTTTATCTCAGAAAACCGTATTCACTACCACCCAATCCACTTGCTATTCAAACAAAAACCTCAAATTACTATAGCAAGCTCCGAACTGCCTCGCTTGCCAATAAGCGAAACTTAGACTATAATAAACTACTATGAAAGCGAATATTCACCCGAAATTCTACCTGGATACAAAGGTTATATGTATTTGCGGCAACCGTTTTACGACCGGCTCTACACAGGAAACAATTCATGTCGAGCTCTGCAGCGATTGTCATCCTTTTTATACCGGTACACAAAAATTTGTGGATGCGGGATCTTTGATCAAAAAATTCCAAAACAAACAAGTAAATGCTGCGACATACAAACAAACTAAAAATAAAAAGAAGGAAGAAGAGAGAAAAGCACAGGAAGCCCCCAAAACACTTCGGGAAATGCTCATAGGCATAAAGTAGCAATACGCACCGCTATTCTACACTACGAATTATTATTATGATAAACTCAATATTAATTATAAAAAGCTCAAAATTTAAAATGCAAAAATCAAAACCCAAAAGTACAATTCAAAATTAAAAAGTAAAATAACTTTTGACTTTTTACTTGTGTTTTTGACTTTTAAATTCTAACTTTTGACTTTCCTATGATTGACTACAGACAAACACAAATAGAACAACTCGAAAAAAAGATTGAGGATACGAAAATTCTTCTCTCCGATCCCTCTTTTGCGGATTTAGCCAGGCAAGAATTGGCAGAGCTTGAGAAACAAAAAAATGTACTCGAAGAAAGTATGAAAAAATCACAAGCCAAAGCTGAAGACAACTTCGACCAGCGTAATATCATCCTGGAAGTGAAAGGCGCAGCGGGCGGTGATGAAGCAAAATTATGGGCAGAAGAATTACTTCGCATGTATACGCGCTTCGCGCAACTAAAAGGACTCTCCGTTGAAAGAATTGATGAATATATCATCAAAATTTCTGGAAAAAACGCTTTCGGCACGCTAAAATATGAAGCCGGTGTCCACCGCGTACAAAGAATACCCGCAACCGAAAAAAGAGATCGTATTCATACCTCAACATCCACAGTCTCCGTCCTTCCCGAGCTGGAAGATATTGATTTACATATCAACCCTGATGATATCGAATTCGAAGCATTTCGCAGCGGCGGCCATGGCGGACAAAATGTAAATAAAGTTTCAACCGCCGTACGTATCAAACACACACCAAGCGGTATCGTCATAACCGCGCAAACCGAACGTTCACAAATACAAAACCGGGAAATTGCCATGAAATTACTTCGTGCAAAATTATGGGAAATCGAAGTTGAGAAACAGCAATCCCAAATATCATCTCTCAGATCAACACAGGTAGGCCGCGGCATGAGGGCGGAAAAAATTAAAACATATAATTTCCCGCAAGACCGTCTTACCGATCACCGCATCAACAAATCCTGGAAAAATCTACCGATAATTATGGACGGTGATATTCCTCAAGACCATCCCGCAGAAACATAACATACATCAACCGACAAGAGCCAGACGATCTTCGGCTTTATATTCTTCAATAATCTCAAGATGATTTTTATCAACAAGCATTTTTGCCAAATGCCTTCCGCCTGCAAGATGAGGTAAAACGACATAATCCGCGCCTGCTTTATACAAAATAGCGGCGTTTTCTTTTTCTAAAGCGCATACCACAACCAACGCTTTTTTATTCAATTTAGCAAGACTTTCAAGAAGTAGTAAATTATCCTCAACATCGGGAACTGTTGAAACTATAAGCCGTGCCCGGCTTATATTTACTCTTTCCTGTATCTCAAAGTCTGCAATATCTCCATACAAACAGTTTATTTTTTTTTCTTGCAACCTCGCTATCACATCAGGATCAAAATCTACAACAATAACACTATGTTCTGTTTTTAAAAGTGCATCCAAAATAGTTTCTCCCATCCTATTCGCTCCTACCAAAACAACATGATTAGTTAAATTTTCTACCTTAATCATTTGTTCATGTGTATATTTTCTTTCAAAAATTTCTAAAAACGGACTCAATTTTTTATATAACAAATTGCCATGCAGGATCATATACGTGGATGCTACAAAAGTAACTGTTCCGGCCAATGTAACTATAGAAGCAACATCATTTGAAATATGATTTAATCTATTCCCCATAAAAACCACTATCATACTGAATTCTGAGATCTGTGAAACGGTCAAGCCTACCAAAAATGATGTACGCTTTCGATAACCTAAAAAACCCAAAATACTCATTAAAATAATTGGATTTCCGATAAGTACATAAACCGCCAGAATAACAGCAGGCAACCAAATGCTGGCAATATTATCAAATACCAAACTCATACCCAAAGTCACAAAAAAGATGGTGATAAAAAAATCCCTCACTGCTTTAACCTTCGAAACGATCTGAAAATTTTCTGATGAATTACCAAGTGCAAATCCAGCCAAAAATCCTCCTATTTCTATAGAAAAACCTATAAAAGGCGAGCTGACAAGAGCGGCCATGCTAAATGCCCATGCAATACTGAATAAAAAAAGGACTTCGGAAGATCTTGCAATTTTATTAATAATTTTAGGCATTACCGTATTACTGAAAACCATTACCCAACCAAAAAGTACAATCATTTTCAAAATAAGCAAACTGAAAGTTCGGACCGAAATTAACTCTCCTCCATTCTGAAATCCGGAAAGAAAGACGAGGATAATAATCGCGACAAAATCCTGAACCAATAAAATTCCGACAGCTATTTTTCCATATAAACTATTTAAATCCTTTTTATCTGAAAGAAGCTTGACAATAATAATCGTACTTGAAAATGTCAATGCAATTGCCATATACAACGAGGCAACCGAGGAAAAACCCAAAGAAACGCATATTAAGAAACCCACTCCTGTGGTGAATAAAATTTGCCCTATTCCTGTTATCAAAGCTGTTTTTCCAACGGAACGGATCTTGCTCAAGCGGATCTCAAGCCCTAACATAAAAAGAAGTAAGGTAATCCCTATTTGTCCAAGTGAATGCATCACTTCTCCGCTGTCAAGCCTGATGATAGCCAAAGGTCCGAGAATAACTCCTGTCAGGATATACGCGAGAATCGCCGGTTGTTTGAAAAACCGAAAAATAATAGCCAGTACAGCGGCAATACAGATAATTATGGTTATTTCAAAAAATATTTTTTCCACAAGCAATATTAATATTGCAACATCAAATTGTTGAATATAAATTTTATTTTCATGCCACTCCCGCACGTGCGACAATGACAATCCTTTACAATTATCCTGAAAAAAATCGAAGGAGGACTAAATTTGCAACACTAAATCCTAATTAAACCTGAAAATTACACCTTCAGCCTGCACATCTTATACCCCTCTGCTTTCAAATTGCAAAAAAGTATAATACCTAACCCTCCTCCGCTAAAGCTACGGAAGGGCACGGCGACACTTTGACTTGTGCCTTCAAAGCCCATAAGGCGAAGAGACAAAGCTACGGTAGATATATACCAAATTTTTGCAAAATGATTGCGGAGTGGTATATAACATTCTCAAGTAATTCCTGTCCAATCCCCAAAATCACAAAAAGATTAGTGCTCTTGAAATCGGCTCAACCAAAAAACCTGAAAATCTCAAACTGTTAATATAAGATCATCACTCCCAATACTACCACCAAAAATCCTCCTCCTAAAATCAGGACAAAATCCGGCTCCAATCCCCAAATTAATTTATTTGTTCTTACTC
>JAHIGH010000235.1 GCA_018900295.1 Patescibacteria group bacterium
GATAACTTTCAGTGTTGATATCATTGTTTCTTAACTCATTGGAAATTGCAAGTGATTTATTTTTGAGTTCTTGGGAGAAAATTGTCACAAGGACTTGTGTAGTTGAGCCGGCTATTTCCGGCGGGAAGAGACCAAGTGTTTGCATCGCGTCGATGACGCGGTCAAAGCCAAAGGAAAATCCGACCGCGGGAATTTGTTTGTTCGTGAACATACCAATAAGATTATCATACCGTCCGCCTCCGCCTACAGAGCCTGATGTATATCCTTCTATTATTATTTCAAAAATGATGCCTGTGTAGTAATCTAGCCCACGGACCAGAGTGGGGGAGAATTCTATTAATGATTTATCGATATTGAATTGTTCAAGTAAAGAAAGGATTTCCGTAATTTTTTCAGTTGGTTTAATTATTTTGATGTTTTGTAATATTTTTTTAGCTTGTTCTTGCGTGAAGCGGTTGTTTTGAGTCAATTCATTTAATACTCCTTCTTCGCCGATTTTTTTGATTTTATCCAGGGCACGAAAAATATGTGGAATATCTTCAGAAGGGATATCAAAACTTGTTTTAATGTACGTATTTGAAAGACAACGTCTATCGTTTAATAAAAGTTTAAGATTTTTGAAACCTAATTTTTTATATGTTTCTAAAACAGTCGCGATAATTTCTGCGTCTGCGAGCGGGGACTCTGTGCCAACAGTATCTATGTCACATTGTAAAAATTCCCTGAATCTTCCTCTTTGGGTGTTGTCGGCTCTCCAGACAGGTTGTATTTGATATCTTTTGAAGGGGAAAGAGATTTGGTTTTGGAATTGCGCGATGACGCGAGCGAGGGGGACGGTCTGGTCATAGCGCATGGCAACTTTGCGACCGCCCAAGTCTTCAAAGCGGTACATAAGCTTTTCGCCTTCTTCGCCATATTTTCCGGCAAGGATTTCCTCATATTCGAGAACCGGTGTTTCGAGCGGTTCGAAGCCGTATAATTCAAACACTGATTTTAGGATGTTTATGACATATTGTCTTTTTCTGGCATCTCTAGGTAGAAAATCTCTAAAGCCTTTAAGGGTATGTGGTATTATCATAGGCTTTTATTATACAGCTTTTATCCTTCTCTTTTCCAGTTCGTCAAGGATTTCCCGGGGGGTTATTTTCATTTCGGCCAAGAGAATAAGGATGTGGAACCAAAGATCGGCTACCTCATAAATAATTTGGGTTTTATTTTCGTTTTTTGCCGCGATTACTACTTCGGTACTTTCCTCGCCAACTTTTTGGATGATTCTGTCTTTGCCTTCTTTGAAAAGGGAAGCAGTATAAGATCCTTTAGGCAGATTCATTTTTCTGTCCAATATTATTTTATAAAGTTTGTCTAAAGTCATAAGCTGTAATTTATACAATTTTTATTCCCCACGGGATTGCTTCGCTTTGCTCGCAATGACATTAAAAAAACAGGAATAATTGCCGGTGTGACAGGCGCAGTTTCCCTGTAATTCTACTTTTATCAAAATCGCGTCTTTGTCGCAATCGGCAAAGATATCTTTTACTTTTAATTTATTGCCTGATTTTTCGCCTTTTATCCAGAGTTTTTTTCGGCTGCGACTCCAAAAGTGGACGTATCCGGTTTGTTTGGTTTTTTCAAGAGCCTCCGAGTCCATGTACGCAAGCATGAGGACATCATTGGTTTGATAGTCCTGTATAATAACAGGAATTAAACTTTTATTTTTTTTATAGTTTACTTTTTTCATAGTGTTAATTAATTTTCAATGATTAAATTTTCAATTATTTTCTTATTTCAATATTATTTTTAGTTAAATATTTTTTCAATTCTTTTATTCTTATTTCTCCGAAGTGGAATAGGGAAGCGGCGAGTGCCGCATCTGCTTTTGCTTGCATAAATACATCTTTGAAATCTTTCATGCTGCCGGCACCGCCTGAGGCGATGATCGGAACGGTAACATTCTCGCCTAATGTCTTTGTTAGCTCGAGGTCAAACCCTTTTTTGGTTCCGTCGCGATCCATGCTGGTTAGTAAGATTTCACCCGCACCCTCTTTCATCACATCTTTTGCCCAAATAATCGCATCAAGTCCGGTTGATATAGTACCTCCATTAATGAAAATTTTCCAATGATTATTCACTCTTTTTGCATCAATGGCAACAACCACGCATTGGCTACCGAAAATATTGGCTGCTTGGGAAATCAGTCCCGGATTTTTAACTGCTTGAGTATTTAAAGAAACTTTATCTGCTCCGGCCATGAGTATATTTCGTATGTCTTCAATTGACCGGATGCCGCCACCGACCGTAAAGGGAATAAATATTTGTTTTGCAACTTCCCGAACAACATTTAACATTGTTGCTCTATTTTCATAAGAGGCAGTAATATCCAAAAAAACCAGCTCATCGGCTCCTTCGTTGTTATAAAATTTTGCTAATTCCACAGGATCACCGGCGTCTTTTATATTTATAAAGTTAATGCCTTTTACAACTCTGCCCTTATCAACATCCAGGCATGGAATAATGCGTTTAGCCAGCATAAAATATATATCAAATATCAAATATCAAAAATAAAGTTCAAAGATCAAAAATTTTTATACATTTAGACAAATTTATCTTCTTTTCGTACAAAGCTTTGCCAATAATTACGCCTTCTATACCGATTAAATTTAGGTATTTTAAACTTCTTATGTTTGATATTCCGCCGCCGGCGATTATAGGTACAGAAATGTTATCAATTAAATTATTAATTTCTTTATGGTTTGGTTCGGTTAGTGTTCCATCTTTTGTTACATCGGTATAGATAAATCGTTTTACTCCAAATTTTTCAAGTTTTTTAGCAGTAATTACGATATTTTTATCGCTATTTTTGAGCCATCCCTGTTTCATTAGTTTTCCGTTTTTAGTATCGAGAGCAATGATTACTTGTAATGCAAATTTTTTTAATATTTTTTTTAGCTCTTCTTCGTCTTCTAAAGCAATGGTTCCTAAAATTATTCTTGAAACTCCCGTATCTAATAATATTTTTACAGTTTCTGAGGTTCTTATCCCTCCTCCAACTTGTATTGGGATTGAAACGGATTTGACGATATTTTTTATTGTGTCTAAGTTAACCGGTTTTCCGGTCTTGGCTCCATCCAGATCAATCATATGAATTAAATTAGCTCCATCGCGTTCAAATCCTTTCGCGATTTGGACAGGATCATCACTGTAAATAGTAATGTCATCAAATTTGCCTTGTGTCAGTCTCACGCATCTTCCATTTTTTATGTCTATCGCAGGAATAATTAACATAGAGAAACCTCACCCTAACCCTCTCCTAAAAGGAGAGGGAATTAAATTTAGAATTGTTATCATAATTTTCCTTTCGTTGAAGGAAGTTGGTTTTTTGTTCGCGTATCATATTCGGCGGCCATGCGAATAGCACGAGCCGTAGCTTTAAAAATCGCTTCGATTTTGTGGTGGTCGTTTTCTCCATTTTCAACTTTGATGTGGAGATTCGTTTTCGCGTTTTGCGCGAAAGCATCCCAAAAGTGCTTTATAAGTTCAGTTGATAAATCTCCAACTTTTTCCCGGGTAAAAGGACACTCTAAACGAAATGAATATCTACCGGCAAAATCAACCGCAACAGTCGCGAGTGCTTCATCCATTGGCAGAATGAAAAAACCGTAACGCTTTATGCCTTTTTTGTCATCCAAGGCTTTCGTGAATGCTTCACCCAATACAATTCCTATATCTTCAATTGCGTGGTGCTCATCAATGTACATATCTCCTTTTGCTTTAATATTTAAATCAAATAACCCGTGCGTTGCAAAAAGATCAAGCATGTGATTTAAGAATCCAACGGGAGTATCGATTTTTCTTTTCCCCAGTCCATCAATTTTTAAGGAGAGATTTATATCTGTTTCATTTGTTTTTCGGGTAATAGTTGCAACTCGTTTCATAGGAGCGCCTCCTGAAGTGCGTCATAAAAGTTGGCATTAGTTTTCATAGAGATAAATTTGATTCCAAGATTTTGGGCAAATTGTTTATCGCTAATTCTATCTCCACAGACGAAAGACTTTTTTTTATCTACCACATTCGAATTAAATAAATTACTGACAAGACCGATTCTGGGTTTCCGGCAGTTGCATCCAGCAGAACGCAGGTGAGGACAGATAAATATCTTATTGAAAATAATCCCTTCATTTTTAAAAAATTTCAGCATTTTATTTTGCGCAGCTTGAAAATTGTTTTTCGGAAATGAGGAAGTTCCCAATCCATCCTGATTGGTTACCATTATAAGTTCGAACCCCCTTTTTTTAAGCATTTTAAGTCCTTTGATAGCTCCTTCCAAAATGTTCAATTTTTCAATGCTGTCAACCTGGTGTGTATCCGGAGGCTCAAAAATCAGAGTTCCATCCCTGTCGATAAACGCATACTTTTTTTTATATATTGGATTCCCGCCTGCGCGGGAATGACAAAAACGAAAAAGCACCGCAAGTACTTTATTGTTCTGTTTCGGTTTTCCGATTGTTATACGAATTCCGTTGTTTATCGCCGGATAGTAGCGAAGAGCAATTTTGTTTTTTTCAAAAGCTTTCCGTAACGATTTATAATCTTCTTTTTGTGTTTGTACAAAAATGTAATTTCCATACGACTTGTATACTTGTAAATTTTGAATGCATTTTAACCGTTTGTAAACGCGCTCCCTCTCCGAGATTATTTTTTGAATAGATTGTTTTGCAAAAGATATATCTTTAAAAGTCGCGAGTGCAGCTCCCTCCGCAGCGATATTAATATTAAAGGGGGATTTTATTTTCATTAATTCATTTACGATTTTTGGAGACATAATTCCATAACCTATTCGGAGGCCTGCCAGTCCCGCCCATTTTGAAAGCGTTCGAAGGATTATCAAATTTTCGTAGAGAGGAAGGAGAGGGGAGAGAGTCATTTTACTGAATTCATAGTAAGCTTCATCAACGATGACCAATTTACCGGTTTTTAAAATTTCGATAATTTCTTCTTTTGGAATAAGATTGCCCGTTGGATTGTTGGGATTACAGAAGAAAACGACCTTTACTTTTTCGTCGGAGCAACTCTTTAAAATAGCCGGGAGATTTATTGTAAAGTTTTTATTTGTTGGAACATTAACTATTATTCCACGGCTAAGTTTTGTTGCTATTTCGTATATACCAAATGTTGGCGGACAAATAATAACTTTATCTTTTTCCAGGAGAACAGCGCGAAGCAAC